>JBBJME010000272.1:0-9714 GCA_037719765.1 Planctomycetaceae bacterium | reverse complement strand
AGAACTCCAGCTCAGCAGTGAACGCATGGGATGCAATGTGTGACGCTCTGACTCCTTGATATTATTTTTTCCGTGCGGTTTTTCTGGCAACTTTTTGTGCCATCTTTGCCGATTTCTTTGCAACTGCAGCCGCTTTTTTTGCGGTTTTCTTGACAACTCTCTCGGCCTTTTTGGCAACTTTCTTTTCCATGCGGTCGGCTTTCTTGACGGCTCGCTGAACTTTCTTCGCCGCCCGTTTCAATCCCTTTTTGGGCGGTCCGCCAGCTGCGACATCCCCGGCACCAGCTGCAGCCACGACGTGCGATGAGGCCGATCACTGTGAGCACAAGCCTTTGACAACATGGCCGACTTTGTTTTTTGCGTCCTCCACCCACTCAAAGCCGCAGGGATAGAAAATCTACCTCAATTTCGACACACTACCGCCACGAGGCAGATTCTTTGGTGATCGCAACGAGGCAGATGCATGGGTGTCAGTGCTACGGAGTTCTTATCGTCGAAGGAACCCATTGCGGCGCATGGCGTGCTGGTGATGTATGGTCCGGAGCGATTCTTTCGGCCTGAGATTCTGCACCGAATTCCTGGCGTGACCAGCGAGGATGCCGAATCGACGATCACGCGGTTTAATGGTGAGCACGCAGAGATTCGCATGGTGATGACCGAACTTCGGACCGTGTCCATGTTCGGCGATCAAAGGATCGTGCTGATCGACGATGCCGACGATTTCGTGACCGCCCATCGACCGGTACTGGAAAAGTATGTCGCGAGTCCGGCAAAGGGATCACTGCTGATTCTCGACGTAAAGAGCTTGCCGAAGAATACAAAACTTTTCAAACTCGTCGAACAACACGGCGTGGCCGTGGAGTGTTCCGAACTGACGGGTGCCAATTTGCTCAAATGGCTGCAGCGTGTGGCGAAGGATCAGTATGGAAAGACGCTGGATCGTGAGAATGCGGCGTTGATTGTGCAGTTGGCTGGCGATGGCCTGGGAATGCTGCTGCAGGAAATTGCCAAACTGGCGTCGCTGGTTGGTGATGTCGTTGAGATCACGCGCGAGGACGTCACGAAAGTTGTCGGCGGTTGGCGGACCGAAACCACATGGGTGATGCTCGATGCTGTGCGCGATGGACACGCAGGTAAGGCACTGCAGGCGCTGGATAAACTGATGATTTCTGGGGAATCACCGCAAAAAGTCCTCGGCGGCGTCACTTACACATTTCGCAAACTGGCGGAAGCGACGGAGCGAGCCAGAGCCGGAACTCCGCTGCGGGATGCAATTTCCGGTTCCGGTATTTTTCCAAATGCCATCGCGGCGAGCGAGGTCTATCTGCGACGAATCGGTTTTGAACGTGCCAGTCGCATCCTGCAACTGTTGATAGAAGCCGACACGGAGATGAAAGGCGGGAGTCGCGTTGATCCGAAGCTGCTGCTGGAACGCCTGTTCGTCCGGTTGGCGGGCGAGCCTGTTGTCTTGAGTGCCCCATGAGCGGCTCATTGTTCCGCCTGAAAGATCTGACGCTGGTGGGAAGTGATGCTCCACGCCTGAAAACGCTGACGCTGCAGATTCCGACCGGAGTGACAGCGGTTGTTGGGCTTTCCGGGCTGGCAAGACATCGCTCTCAACGTGCTGGCGGGATTTGAGACTGGATTTACCGGCGAAGTGACGTCCAGCGTCTCGGCAATGCAGCACATCGACTTCCGCTGTTCTGGATACCCCAAAGTGGTGGGCTTTGGCCACACCTGTCGGCGGAGCAGCATCTGGTCGTGGTCGATGACAAAGCCGCAGAATCAGAAATCTGGTCAGGAATCACAGCCGTTTCAAGAAGAACAGACGAATTGCGGTGGTTCGATCGACATCGTCGACAGGCGGTACCGGCTGGTTATCTCAGGGTGAGCGTTCGCGGCTGGCACTGGCTCGGGCTTTGGCAACGCGGGCCACGGTGCTGCTGCTCGACGAACCGCTCAGCCATGTCGATCCGGTTCGAAAGCCGACTTACTGGAATATCGTGCGGCGAATTGTCGCCGAAGAAAATATCTCAATGGTGTTCACATCTCACGAACCCGAAACAGTGCTGCGGTACGCGGAGCATGTGATCTGCCTGCACAACGGTTCTGTCGCGTTCGAAGGTCCGGTGAGGACGCTGTATGACAATCCGCCGGACGCCCATGCAGGTGCGTTCCTCGGGCCACTGAATTGGTTTCGGGCTGACGAAGCGGCTGCGTTTCTGACAAGACGTGCGTTTGGCTCGGATGTCGCCATACGGCCGGAGCGTTTACAGATTCAATTGGCCGACGATTCAGAGATCGAATTGGTGTCGACGCCGTTCATCGGCCCGAATGCTGAATCGATCGTGCGTCATGTGGCTTCGGGAATGACGAAGTCCGTATTGCATCAAGTCCCTGAAGTTGCGATACCGGTCGGTCAGCGCGTGGCGTTTCGTGAGTCGCCCCAGTCGGGAGCGAGCGTATGATTCCAATTTGGAGTGCGATGACTTGTCATCGCTTTCTTTTTCATGATTCTCTGCGGTGCGTTCCATCATCGAATTTCAATAGCACTACGCCGCCGCGCACGGCTGTTTTTCCGCTGCACCACATACGTCCGGCAATCTGCGACGAAGGAAAGAGAAAGCGGCGACAAGTCTCCGCACTCCAGATCTGCATCGCCGTCTTGCTTTGCCTGGTCGTCACGGGTTGTGGAGAACGAACCACCGATCCGGAATTGTCATTTACGAAATTCGATACATGGAAAGTGCCGGCATCCGGTCAATTCTTACCCGCACCGCGTGGACTTTACGCTGACGAGAATGACACCGTGTATGTGCTGGATGACGCCGGCCGGGTTCTCGTCTACAACAGTCAAGGCAAACTTGTAAACAAATGGGAGATGCCGGAGTTTGCGGCGGGCAAGCCCGAAGGAGTCTGGAGACTGCTCGACGAACGCGTCGCCGTGGCCGACACGCATTATCACCGGATCGTGCTGTTCAACGACGACGGTTCGGTGAGTCACAAATTCGGCACGCAGGGAACTGGTGCAGGGCAGTTTGTGTTTCCGGTGACGATCGCTCAGGATCCAAAGGGATTCATTTACGTGGGCGAGTACGGTGATCGTCAGCGGATTCAGAAATTCACGGTCGAAGGCGTCTATGTCACGGAATTTGGGAAGCATGGGTCGAACGAAGGGGAGTTCCAGAGGCCCAGCGGAATCGCCTGGCAGGACGGGCTGGTTTACGTCGTTGATGCCTTTAACGATCGAATCCAGGTATTTGAAGATGGTGGAAAGTTTGTCCGAGTCATCAATTTGCCAGAAAAATCGGCTCCGCTCGAGTATCCATACGATATTCGCCTGGATCGCAATAATCAGATTTATGTCATCGAAAACAAGGCGGCACGGCTGACGGTGATGCGTCTGGACGGCACAATAGTGGGGCGGTACGGTCGCCCCGGCCGAGGACTGGATCAGTTTTATCAGCCGTGGGATCTGACGGTACTGAGTGACGGACGGATTCTGGTGGCAGATACCGGCAATCATCGACTGGTGGAATTGACTCCATGAACGAACTGCAACGGATTTTCATGCGGATTTTTCCGCGACCGCATCGCAGCGTGCGGTGGCAGGCAGGAATTCCCTTGCTTCTGTTCGCAGTATTATTCGCGCTGGTGTGCTTTTCAATTCTGCCGACGTTTGTGGTGACGGCAGGCAGGCCGCACCTCTGGGAAAAGGTGACCATCGCAATCTGGGACGTCGAGTTGATAAATTTCAAGTGGCTGTCTCATTGGAACATCTCCAAGCCTGAATTCGAAATCGTACGAGAGCTTGAGTACGCTCGCCCCTGGGCGTTTCTGTTCTTGCTCTTCACACCGTGGGTCTGGTGGATGCAGGCGGCCGGTCACGCAGGGCTTCCGGCACGGCGTGGCGCCATTGCGGGGTTTTGTCGCTTGCTGATCTGCGGGTTGCTGATTCTGATCCTTGCAGAACCACGCGCCGTACGGACGAGTGACGTTGTTTCTGTCGTGTACAACGTCGATGTATCGGACTCTGTGAACGAAGCGCGAAACCAGGCACTGGAAATGGTCGCCGGAACTGCGGCTGAAAAGCCAGCAACGGATCAGGCCGGACTGGTGGTATTTGGGCGTACCGCGGCAGTCGAGTATCCGCCGCGTGAAACTTTTCCATTCGAAAAATACATCAATTCGCGTGTCAGTCAGGACGCGACGAATCTTGAGCAGTCGCTGGCGCTGAGCGCCGCGATGCTGCCGGAGGAACACCTGGGACGCATTGTCCTGGTGAGCGACGGCACTGAAACTGTCGGCCAGTTGAAGGATATCATCGACGACCTGCAGGCGCGCGACGTCCGGGTCAACGTCGTGCCGATTGAGTACGACTACACTCACGAAGTGCTGCTGGAGCGGCTCGATCTGCCGCGATTTGTTCGTCTGGGCGAAACGTACGAAGCGTCCGTTGTACTGAGTTCACTGGCGAAGGGCAAAGGGACACTGGTTCTGTCGGAAGGCGAAAACACGATCGCACGACAGGAAGTGGAATTTGAAGCGGGCAAGAGTCGCTTTTCGGTTCCGATCAAAGTCGATCAGCCCGGCTACTATGAGTATTCGGCCAGAATCGAAGTCGCCACAGGCGACGACAGTCGTTCAGAAAACAACGAGGTGCGAAACTATCTTTATCTGGAAGGCCCTGGCCGCATTCTTGTCGTGACGGATCCGCAGAGTAATCCGGCCGAATGGCGGGCTATGGTATTGGCCTTGAAACAGGGCGAGCGTGAGGTGGAAGTCCTCAGCGCGCTGGAGTTTCCGTATGACCCGTTGTCATTGATGCCGTACGATGCTGTGATTTTTGCAGATGTCGCTGCGGACTCCATGCTGGGAACGCAGGTGGATGCCCTGCACGACGCCATTAGAAATCTGGGAATTGGTTTCATGATGGTTGGTGGGCCCAACAGTTTCGGCCCCGGCGGCTGGCAGGGTTCGGTCGTAGAAAAAGCGCTGCCCATTTCGATGGAGATCACCAACAAGAAGATTCTGCCCAAGGGCGCGCTGGCCATTATTCTGCATACCTGCGAGTTTCCTCAGGGCAACAGCTGGGCGAAACGCATCACCAAGAAAGCCATTCAGGTTCTGAATTCTGAAGACCTTGTCGGAGCGATGGCTCAGACGATGAACGGTGATGAGTGGATTTTTGAACTGACACCGGCTTCAAAATACGCAGAGCTGGTTCCATTGATCAACAACGCGGAAATCGGCGACATGGGAACGTTTGCGACGACCATGAAGATGGGACTGGACGCGTTGGTGAAATCCGATGCGTCCAGCCGCCATATGATTATTATTTCCGATGGAGATGCGTCACCGCCGACGCCCGAACTGCTGGGGCAGTTCATTGAAAATCAGGTCTCCTGTTCGACAGTGGCCGTGTTTCCACACAACGGTGACACTGCCATCCTGGAAGAGATCGCTGGCGTCACGGGCGGTCGATTTTATTATCCAAGCGATCCGAATCAATTGCCTTCGATCTTCATTAAGGAAGCCAAGACACTGCGCCGCAGTCAGCTGCAGGTGCGGGATTTTGTGCCGGCGCGAGTCAACACCGATCCGATGCTAAAGGACATTCTGGAATCGCCGCAGCTGCACGGCTATGTGCTGACGTCCCCGAAAGAAGATCCCCGGGCCACGATTCTGCTGGCCGCTCCCCCTTCAGAAGCGGAGATTGCGTCAGGCGACACGGAAGCCGATCCGATTCTCGCTGTCTGGCGTTATGGACTGGGCATGACCGCCGCGTTCACTTCAGACCTGACCGAACGCTGGGGAAAAGACTGGGTCAACTGGGATCAGTATCAGCAGCTGGTCAATCAGATGGTCACGCGGATCAGCCGAACGCGGCGAGAGCAGTATCTGCGAGTCTACACCTACGTCAATGGCAACGAAGGCGTCGTGGTGGTGGAAGATTTTCATCCGACCGAAACACTGCTGGATATCAGTGTGTCGGTGACTGGCCCGAACAGTTTCGAACAGTCACAGCAGGTTCGGCAGATCGCCCCGCGGCGTTATCAGACCAGCATGCCATTGAAAGGCGAAGGACGTTATCAAGTCATGATCGGAGCAACCGATGGCGCACGGCGGGAGACAGCATACGCCGGTTTTATCGTGTCGTACTCACCGGAGTACCTGAGATTCCGGGCGAACCCCATTGTGCTGCGCGACATCGCGCAGAAAACGGGTGGCGTGGAACTGGATCCGGATCAAAGCCCTGTCGAAATGGCCAGCACGATTTTTGGTGACCGTAAACCCAAACGCAGCAGTCGTCCGATCTTTGACTGGTTCCTGATGTGTATCGCGTGTCTGCTGCCGCTGGATGTCGCGATTCGCCGCGTGCAACTGGACTTTGGATGGGTGAAGCGATTATTCCGCAGCAACAAGCGAGAATCCACCGCCACCATGGGCGCGCTGTTGCAGCGCGCGGGTGAGGTACGTGCGTCGATGAACAAGGACCGTGAACCGTTCACCAGCGTCCTGCCTTCAGAGTCAAAAACCGGCAAACCGATGGCAACTCGACAACAGCCGCAGCGACCACCTGCGACCACAGGTCAGAAGCCGGAAACCAAACCTTCAACATCCGCCGCGCCGCCTTCACCAGGCCCACCGGCAGAAGGCGGTACAACATCCAGACTGCTGGAGATCAAACGCAGACGCGAACAGGATGGGGAGAAGAAGGAATGACAGCGTTGGCTGAAAAACAGGATTTAGTCTGTTGCGATTCCTGTAGCTTGGAAATTCTTGTCCGAGTTTGCTGTCAAAGATTATTCACATACCAGCCATTGCTGTGCCACCATGTCCGCTCAACTGAAGACGGACATGAATGTCCATCCTACTCAACACACAGCAGGCTGAAACCTGCCCTCCAACCATAAGAAAGCCATCAATTCATGTCCGAGCCACTTACTCCCGCGCAGCTTCAGGCGGAAGCGGATCAGTTTCGCAGCGAGTTTCAAGCCGTGCGTGATGCTGTCGGCAAAGTGATTGTCGGTCAGCAGCGTGTGGTCGAAGCGACACTGACAGCGCTGCTGTGCGGCGGAAATGTGCTGTTGGAGGGCGTGCCGGACTGGGCAAGACGGAACTTGTCAAGGCCTTGTCGCAGGTGCTGAAGCTGGAGTTTCGTCGCATCCAGTTTACGCCTGACCTCATGCCGGCAGACGTCATCGGTACGAACATCATGACGACGGACGATGCGGGAAATACCGCTTCGAATTCCGCCAGGTCCGATTTTCACGCAGTTGCTGCTGGCCGACGAAATCAACCGCGCGACGCCGAAGACACAATCGGCGCTCCTTGAAACGATGCAGGAAGGCACCGTCACAACCAGCGGACGACATACCCTCGATCCTCCGTTCTTCGTCCTTGCGACCCAAAACCCGATTGAACAGGAAGGCACATTTCCGCTGCCGGAAGCGCGCTGGACCGATTCATGTTCAAGGTCGTGGTGCCGTTTCTGTCGCGGGAGGAATTGAACGAAGTGGTGACGCGGACGATTCTCAAGAGGAAAGTCGAAACATCGAAGGTCATCGACGGACCACGTATTCTGCATTTACGAACAATCCTGGATCGTGTCGTGGTAAGTGATCCGATGCGAGACTATGCATGCCGCATGGTTCTGGCCACGCATCCGGACTCTCAGTTCGCGACGGAACGCGTTAAAAAATATCTGCGTTGGGGAGCCAGCCCGCGTGCGGCGCAGGCGCTCATTCGTTCGGCGCGTGTACGAGCTCTGAGTCTGGGCCGCGCCCATATTTCATTTGACGACATTCGTCACTTTGCCCAGGAAGTTCTGCAGCATCGAGCGTTATTGAATTATGATGGTCAGGCAGAGAACGTTTCGATCCGCGATGTGATCGAAGAATGCGTGACAAAGCTGCCAATGGAGGCGTAATCAGCGTAGGCCGGACCGCAGCGAAGCGGAGTTCCGGCAGATCGGTGAATCGCCGGAACGGCGCTCCGCCTGGTCCGGCCTGCGTCTGCGGCGAAATAACTTAAATCGAAGATCAAATCAGTGGCAGATCCAACCGCATCACAACTCACGACTCTCTTCGACAATTCAACGCTCAACCAGATCGAGCGCATGCGGTTGAAGCCGAATCGTCGTCTGACCAATCGCGCTCGTGGCGAACACCTGTCGGGCAAAGGCGGCAGCAGTACGGACTTCGCCGACTTTCGTGACTACGTCGCGGGAGATGATCTGCGTTACGTGGACTGGAACATCTTTGCGCGTCTGCGTCGGCCGTACATTAAGCAGTTTCAGCATGAAGAAGAAATGCATGTCGTGTTGCTGGTGGACGTGTCCGCGTCGATGCTGTTTGAAGACAAAATGCTGCGTGCCAGACAATTGGCGGCAGCATTCGGCATCATGGGGCTGCAGAACGTGGAACGTGTCAGCGCCTATGCCATTCATTCGCGACAGGATCAGCCATGGATGCTGCCGCCGGGGGCCGGTCGCACACGCATTCGCAAGCTGCTAAAATTTCTGGAAGACGTCGAAGGCGGCGGCAGTATCCCGATTGAAAAGGCGATCGAGACGATGCTGCGGTTTCATCGGGGACGTGGCGTCGCGATCATTATCAGCGATTTCCTGACGTTTGGCGATGTGAGTCGCCCCATGAATCTGCTCTACAGCGCCGGACTGGAAGTGTGGGGACTGCAGGTGCTGGCCGAATCGGAAATTAATCCGAATGTCCAGGGCGACCTGCGATTCGTCGACAGCGAGACTCAGGAAACCCTCGACATCACCAATGCTTCGGAGTTGCTCAACGTTTATCAGGATCAGCGGATCTGGCTGCAGGACGCATTGAATTCGATGTGCCGCAGTCGGCAGGGACGATTCATGTCAGTGAGTTCCGGTATGACGCTGCCCACCATCCTTTTTGAACATCTGTGTCGACAGGGGTGGATTCTGCGATGAAGTGGCCCGGTTTCGTCAATCTATTCGGTGCATGGTTTCTGCTGGCGCTGATTCCACTGATCATCCTGTATTTTCTGAAGCTGCGACGGCCGAGGATGGAAGTCCCGTCACTTGCGCTGTGGCAAAGCGTCGTGAATGATCAGCGAGTCAATTCGCCGTTTCAAAAGTTTCGCCGCAATTTGCTGTTGCTGCTTCAGATCCTCTTGCTGTGTCTGCTGGTGCTGGCATTGATGCAGCCATTTCTTCAGGCCGACGCAGAAGTCGCCGAATACAGGCCATTGCTGATTGACTGTTCTGCCAGCATGTCCGCCATTGATGAAACAACTGGCAAGACGCGGCTCGAACTGGTGAAAGAACGTGTTCGATCGCAAATCGATGACCTTACCGGTGATCAGCGCATCGCTCTGTTTTCGTTTTCCAATACCGGTCGGCGAGTCACGGAATTCAGCAATGATCGTCGGGCTCTGCTGAAGGCACTGGAGTCGCTGCAGCCAACAGATCTTCCGGGGCAGCTGGATGACGTGTTGCGCATGGCGGCAGCGTATACCAGGACGTTTCCGATTGAGACCGTGACGATCATGACGGACGGGAATCTGCCGGATCAGGTCGATTTTGAATTGCCGTTTTCTCTGGACGTGCAGCGCGTGGAGATCGGCGGACCGAACGTTGGAATTACAGAGATGAGTGCGCGTCGCAGCGGGCCGGAGGAGTGGGAAGTGTTCGTGCGAGTGTCGTCGTCGTCCGTTGACCTCCGT
>JBBJME010000076.1:0-27691 GCA_037719765.1 Planctomycetaceae bacterium | reverse complement strand
AGGGATTCCGGGTGTTTCTTCGCCTTTAGTGCGATAGGAGGTTACTTGGTTAAGGGCTAGAAGCAGAGTAGTCAGCGGCGATGCCGGTGCGGCAAGGCTTTGCGCCGCGGAACGTGGTACATTGCGAGCTGCCAGCCGCTTTTTAGGCGAGCATTCCTGTGCCATCCGCCACTTCGAAAATTTCCACCTGAAAGAACCTATGAAAACAAGACCATTCGTCACCACGTTGTTTCTCGCGATCGTATCCCTCCTTGCGACCGGCGAGCAGACACTTTGGGCCGAGGATCGGGCGAAGACCAGCCTCAAAACCGAGCACTTTGATCGCGATCCCGGTTGGGAAGGGCACAACAACCACATCGTGCCGAAGAAGATTCCCACGGTGAAGCAGGACTTCGGCTATAGCGCGACGCAGTTCGCGGGCAAGGCGGCGGGCGAAATCGGCGGCAGGGTCACGCGCACCACCAAGCCTGCGTACTACGCCGCAAAGATCACGCCAAAGACGCTCCATGAAAAACTCACGGCCTCCGGCAGTTTCGCTATGAACGCGGCGCAGCCGGGCGCGGGCGTGTTTTTTGGCTGGTTCAATTCGCAGCAACCCGGCGGCAGCGGGCGGCCCATCGGCTCGCTCGGTCTGCACATGGATTTCGAGCAAAAGGGTGGGCGGTTGGCGGTGCGGTTGCTCACCAAATCGAATCAGGGGTGCGGCACCTTCATCACGCCGTATCTGCCCGGCAAGTATCGCACGACGCCGCTCAAGCTCGACGGCACGCGCTATCATTGGACACTCGACTACGATCCCGCAGGCGCGGCGGGCAATGGACGTTTCACCTTCACGTTGCGGAGCGACAACCATCCGTTGCCAACGATTGACCCCAGTCTGCCCGAGGCCTCGCAGAAAGAGGAGCGCGCGCGTTTTCCCACCACGACCACGTTCCACGTGGACCTGCCCGCAGGCTACAAGCATCAGGAAACGACCTTCGACCGCTTCGGCCTGATGAACATGATGAAGGCGGGCGGAGTGGCGACGATCTACTTCGCCGACGTGCAGCATGATGGCACGATCGAGGACTTCTCCAAAGACCCCGGCTGGATCGGCGAAGGCAATCACGACCTCTATCAGGATCTTGAACAAGTGGGCGCACACAATTTCGGCTTCAACGCCGTGACGAGCCACGCCGGTGGCACGGCGGGCGAAGTCGGCGGCGACTTCTGGCGCAGCGGCACCTATGCCTACCTCGGCGATCGCATCGGCCCGCTCAATCTGGAACAGCGATTGAAGCGCGTGGCAAGGTGACGATGGTCGTGGGCGGCCCAGACGCCGACATGATGCTGGGCTGGTTCAGCAGCCGCCACAAAGCCCAGACACCAATCGAAGCCGGCTTTTTCCTCGGGGGGGGGGTGGGGGGGCCGACGCGCGTCGGCCACTACTTTGCTCCGTCGTTCACGACCAGCGAAGGCGCGCGCGGCAAGGTGGACACCGCCCCTGTGCTGAAACCCGGCAAGAGCTATGACTGGTCGCTGGCCTATGATCCGACGGCGAACAACAACCTTGGCGAGATCAAGCTGACCCTGGGCGGCGAGTCCGTGCTGCTGCCATTGAAACCCGGTCGGAAGCAGGAAGGAGCCACGTTTGATCGCTTCGGCGTGTTCACGTCACAGGCCGGCGGGCAACTGGTGCGAATCTATCTGGATGATCTGACTTACTCCGCCACCGCTCCGCAATGACCCCCAGATTACGATAGATCTCCGATCATGAATAACAAAATCAAATCCCATCGGGCCTGCTGGTATCTCGCCGGAATCGTATCCCGCCTCTTCGGGCCAAGGATCAGCCAACGACCGTCCTCAGGAAGGAAGCCTTCAATTATGACCGTGGCTGGGAAGGCCACAACAATCACATCGTGCCAGATGTTTATCCGACGGTGACGCAGGGCTTCGGCTACAGCCGCACCAGTCACGGGCAGAGCGCGGCGGGACAGTTTGGCGGCATCGTGTGGCGCGTCTCAAGGCCACCGGTGCCAAACTCATCTGGGCGACCACCACGCCCATCCGCGACGGCGAGAATGCTCCGCCGAATTCTTTCGGCAAGGTGCCGGCATACAACGCCATCGCTCAACGGGTAATGACCGAAGACGGCGTGACCATTGACGACCTCAACGCCGCCGTCACACTCCACCTCGCGGAATTGCAGATTCCAAAAAACATCCACTACAAGCCGGTGGGCTACCTCGTCCTCGCGCAGCAAGTGGCAGCCAGCATCGAGGCCGCACTGTCGGTGAAGAAGTGATCGTGATTCCCCCTTCAAAGCTTTTCCCAGGTGGCCTATGCAATTCGTCTTATTCACAGACAACCTCGCCGATTTGAGCATCCAGGAAGCCTGCCGCGCCGCCAAGCAGGCCGGCTTTGACGGACTTGATCTCACCCTGCGCCCCGCCGGTCACGTGCAACCGGAGAACGCCGAGCAGGGCCTGGCCGAGGCGCACTCCATCGCCGATGAGGAAGGGGTCTCGATTCCGATGGTCTCGACGGGAGTCACCGCCGCGGATGCTCCCTTCGCGGAAGACGTGATTGCTGCCGCCCATCGGCGTATCCGCTCGATCAAGCTCGGTTACTGGCGCTACGAGCCGTTCGGCAGCCTCGCGAAGCAACTCGATGAGGCGCGGCGCAAGCTGGAAGGCATTGTGGCTCTGGCCCGCCGCTATCACATTCGCCCCTGCCTGCATGTGCATTCGGGGCCGATCCTTTCCAATGGTCCGCTGCTCTATCTGTTGCTCAAGGATTTTCCGCCAGCCGACGTTGGTGCTTATGTCGATCCGATGCACATGAGCTACGAGGGGGCAGGGTCGGGCTGGGAAATGACGCTGGACCTGCTCGCGCCCTGGGTGGCGCTGGTGGGTGTGAAAAATTACCTCCTCGCACCGACCGAGCGCGATCAATACGGCCAGCAACGATTTCAAGTGAAGTATGCGCCGTTGGCCGACGGCATCGCGCCGTTGCCTCAGTTTTTCCAGCGACTCAAGCAGATCGGCTACGACGGAATCGTGTCGCTGCACAGCGAATACAAGGGGGCACACAGTTTTCGCCGTCTCACGACGCCGGAGCTGCTTGAGCAATCCGCCGCGGACCTCCGCTACCTGAAGCAGGTCATCGCGAAACTGTGAATCCGGGATTGAGCCGAATGCGATAAACTTCACTCAACTTCCCCAACTCGTCGAAAAAGCACTGTATTGTCGTGAGTTTCGGGGTGTTCTTTCACTACATTGGTTTCAAATTGATTTTTGTCGGCAGATCCAGGCCCAGTTTGTCGAGCAGGATTTGTGCTGCCCGAGACGTTCGCACGAAGCAGGTAGCAGCCGGCGCTCAGCGTGGCCCAGTTGCGAACGCCGTGCGCCCCTCGGCACGAAACACTTCACCCGGCAGCGGTAGCTGCTTTACAGGAGGGCCAGTCGCAGTCGTTTGAGTCTGAGTGACACCCGCGCACAGGACCAGACATAACACACCAGTGATTTGTTTTGCATTCTTCATCGACTGGTTCTTTCGTGGACTGCGGCTCGTCAATTCGTGATTCTGCGGTCTCTGTAGGGTGCGTGAAGCGAAGCGCAACGCACCAAGTTGTAGCCGGATCCGCGGTGGTGTGTTGCGCTCCGCTGCACACACCCTACTGTCTATTCACAATCTGGCCGACCGTACCCCGGCCGTCTGGTTCACGGCGAATCCCAACCCGTCATCGCTACTGTTGAAGACAAAGCTACTAAATTCTTTGTAGCTTCTGCAATTGCTCCAGGCCATACAGAATCCACGCCATGTCGCGAACCCTGGCGGGAATCGGATTGTCTTGTCGGTCAGTCATCATTCTGAGCACAGGCGGTGTCACGATGAAGACGCCGTTGGCCACTCCGGTTCAGCAAGTCGGCAGAGATTGCTGCTGCAGACTTGAGCCGGAAACGAAGTCAGGTAAGGGTTTACAGCTTGGCCGAAGATTCCTGCCGATTTTGACGATTCCTTGGCACGGAGGATGCCTTTAGCACTTGTATCAACATCAGTCAGACATCCCGAACGCGATACAAGGCTTAAAAAATGATCGTTCCTGAACTCATCATTCATGACGAGGCCCCACGCGAAAGCTTGCTTCTGGCAGACGCTGACATAGCCCTGCTTTGGAAAAGGGGTCAGGAACAAACAGTGCGAAGCACCCCTTGGGCCAATTGGCTATTGGTTCTTGACCCCTTTTTCAAAGCGACATCGCCTTCTGAACATCCTCCCTGCTGACATGCCCATGAAAGGAATTAATCATGTCCATCAGTAATCTGCAGCTCGCAAACCAACTCCTTGACTCGGATGCTGGCCGCGCTGTGTACGATGCCCTGATTCAGGCCAACATTGATCTCCGATTCGTCTCACTTGAGCTTGTCAAAGACATGCTCAACGCCGAACATCACCAACGTCACCGCATGGGCTGGCCGAACAGTCAATGTTGCCATTCGGCAAGTGTCTGAGTTGCGGAGTTACTTGATTCTCCGAGTCGAGCTACCTGTTACTCCAGCGTCGGCAACCTTGCGACGATAATTCCCGGCATCATCGTGGTAAGTTTCGGACCCTCAAAATCGACGAGGGACGAATTGATCCACGGTGATGACCGTTCTGCCACAGCAGCACCCGACGCGGCCGCGTCTGGCGAAGTTTCATCAAAGATCAAATCTGCCAGCAGGACACCTTCGTTCTTCAGTTGCGCTTCAGGCAGGCTCACCGGCTGTCCCAGTGTTTTGTCAATGTACACCGCCGTTGAAACCGACGGTGGCACCACTGCCGGATTCCCGGTTTCACCACCGCGAACCTGCACATGCATCGCATCAGGTCGCCATGCCGCAGGAGGCTGCAATCGGACAATCGCCATTTGCGGTGAGAACACAGATTCTGTGGCGGTCATGTTGAGACTCAATCGAGCAATCCCGCCACTGTGAACGATTGCATCCACAACACTGAACCCAAATCGTTGCGTGACGTTCATGCAGTACACGTCCCACGAATCCGAATCGCCCTTCCTGAATTCGCAAAGGAGGCCGCTGCCCCGATTTGCCAGCAACACGTTATCCAGTTCGCAACGTCTCGGAGGATGATTGAAGGACGCCGCATAGCCGCCGCCGCCAAACACGGAGTTTCGAATCATCACACTGCCTTCTGTTCCCGGCAGTCGATGCCATGCAAGGCCGACAAAATTGTCTGCCACTGCCGGCGACTGAATCACGCATCCATCGATCGTCAAAACGCCGCTTTGAACGGCGAGCAAATGCGACATCACCGGATGGTTCGAAACCTCACCAGCGACCGCGCCCGATTGTTGCGTTACTGTGATGCCATGCAATTCCAGTGTGCGCGCCTGCAACACCCATTGCGTCCCGAGGGGCACCACGATGTCGGCAGGCGGAATTGCATCACATTCAATCCGCAGCGTGCCGGGAGATTCACGCCGTTCAGCCAGATACGTGATACCTGATTCCAGATGAATGACGCCGTCTGCATCAACCGGCGGCAGCGCGACCGGTCCGGTGAGATGATCCACAACGGCTGCAGTCTGTGTGTCGGCTCTGGCAACACGCACAGGATCGGGGGTGGATGCAAGACGAAGTGTCTGCGGAATAACACCGTTTCTGGCCGCGAGAAACACGAGCATCCCCAGTACGGACACTGCGGCCGTTGGCCATCGCCAGGACAGACTGCTGCGGCTTGCGCTCAGCCTTGGTCGTACATTCCTGCGCATGGCATGGTCGGGCATCCGTCGCGCCAGCGCGCGGCAATGACGGCGACTGTTTCCTGAGGCGGTCTTCCATGCCTTCAGTACTTCCGCACTGCTGCCGGGACGCAGTTCCGGCGAGCGACGTGTCATTGACTGAATCAGCCGTGACATCCATTCCGGACAATCCGGCACCGGCCCACGCACATCAGCAATGTCGTGATCTTTCTGCTTCATCATCCGCGTGACCGGATCGGCACTCAGCACAACCGGGCGACTGGTGAGCAACTGCCATAACAGACATCCGAGTGTATAAAGTTCGCTGCGTGCGTCGGCCGCCCGGCCAGTTCCGATTTGTTCCGGAGCCACGCCGTCGCAATCTCGCAGAGTCAGTTGATCGGTGAGTGCAAACGCGGGATGGCTGAGTCTTCTCGCAAACGGATCGACCAGATGAATGCCGCCATGCAGATCGAGTCGCACGTTGCGAGGGACCAGATCACCGTGAAGCAATCGAGCAGATTCAAGCCACGTCAGTGCGGTAAGGAGCTCACGTCCTACTTCTGCCACCACTTCCCACGGCAAGCGCCCGCCGCGAATCAACAATTCTTCCATCGTCCACCCCGGAATGAACTTCGATACCATAAGGCGAGCCGATGCCGCAGTATCCGAGCGATCAGAACCGGGATCAATCGACGGCACAAACGAAACGACTTCCTGAGGTACTGTCAGCGCTGCGGGAATCGAATTACGGAGACGATCGATCGAGGAAAGCAATTCTTCGATGCGTTGGTCAATTGGTGCAGAATTGCCATCGGGAACGTGACGCAAAACAAACTGCTGACGCTGCTTTTCATCGGTGGCCAGATACGTTGATCGACCGAGCGCGTCTTGACGCTGAAATCGTCCGACAACGACGGAATCGGCGGCGTCCGTCTGAAGTTGATCCGCCTGCCATGCAGTCAGAAATCTCTGCTGGACGAGCGCATCCAGCCAGACAGAATCAAAGTCCGGCAAATCATGGCAGAGCCTCTTGACGTACGGTTCACAGAGTACCAGTTCTGCCTTTGTGCAGAGGTTTTGATCCGCCAGGATTTTCGTCAGCCGATCTGAAGGAGTCCGCATCCATGCCTGCCCCGAAAGTGTTGCCGCGCGCTGCATCTTCAGTCCATTACTCGATGCCGCGATTTTCACCACGCCCCCCGATTGTCCCAGAAACCTGCTGTCGGCGACAAGGCGGCTTTTGATTTGAAAGGACCGTGGAACGGATATTGGCACCGACGCAGACCACACAGGCTCCCTGGCTGCGGGAGAGTCCATGGGAACAGGTTGATTGCGGTTGTGTTTGGCGGGGCCGCTGCGTATGACTCTGCCAATTGCGGCCTTAGAGAATTCGCTCGATCGCCCGTGTTTCGCCACTTTGCCAACTGAATTCCGTCAAGATGACCTCGATCGATCCTGTCGTTGCCCGTGAAGCCGCTCGCCGCCGCACGTTTGCCATTATTTCCCATCCGGATGCAGGCAAGACGACACTCACGGAAAAACTGTTGCTCTATGGTGGCTGTATCGAAACCGCCGGTGCCGTCCGTGGACGCAAGAATCAACGCGGTGCCACGTCCGACTGGATGGCCCTTGAACGCCAGCGCGGGATCTCTGTCAGCTCCACCGTCCTGGCATTTGAATTCGAGGGCTGTCAGATCAACCTGCTGGACACGCCCGGCCATAAGGACTTCAGCGAAGACACGTATCGAACGCTGGTCGCTGCTGACTGCGCTGTCATGGTACTGGACCTTGCGAACGGCGTCGAGAGTCAGACCGAGAAACTCTTCAACGTCTGCAAGATCCGCAAGATTCCGGTCCTGACGTTCGTGAACAAAGTGGATCGACCTGGCAAAGAGACACTTGAAATTCTGGAAGACATTGAATCGAAGCTTGGCATCATCCCGGTGCCGGTCAACTGGCCGCTGGGGACTGGTTTTGATTTTCGCGGAGTCATTGAACTGGCAACTCGCCAGGCCGCTGTCTTCGAAAGCCGCGACAACATACGCCGTCTGGAAGCCCGCGTGCAGCCACTGGCGGAGATTGACCCTGAGACGATGCCGCCCGGCATTGTGGCGCAGGCACAGGAAGAAGTGGCACTCCTGGAGGCCGCCGGTGCCGACTACGATCGCGAACGATTCCTGTGCGGCGAAGTCACCCCCGTCTTTTTCGGGAGTGCATTGACGAATTACGGGGTGGAACAGTTTCTCCGCGGCTTTCTGGATCTGTGCCCAACACCGCGCGATCGCAACAGCGATGTGGGACCTGTGACGGCGTTGCGGCCTGAGTTTTCCGGGTTCGTATTCAAGATCCAGGCCAACCTTGACCCAAAGCATCGCGATCGAGTCGCGTTTGTACGTGTGTGCTCGGGAACATTTCGTCGGGACATGGAAGTCTTTCATCCGCGAACCGGCAAGAAGATCCGTCTGCGGCGTGCTCACAAGCTGTTCGGCCAGGAACGCGAAACGATGGATGAAGCCTTTCCTGGGGACATCATCGGATTGGTCAATCCTGGCGAATTTATGCTGGGTGATACAATCTGTGAAGGTCCACCGGTGGTCTTTGAGGCGCTGCCACAGTTTTCTCCTGAGTACTTCGCGACCATGATCTGTACCGACACCGGGCGGCGCAAGCAGTTTGAACGAGGTTTATCGCAACTACTTGAAGAAGGCGCGATTCAAATCTTTAACTCACCGCATTCTTCGATCCGACAGAACATTATGGCGGCGTGCGGTGAATTGCAGTTTGATGTCGTGAAATTCCGGTTGCAGGCCGAATACGATACCGAAACCGAAGTGCGGTGGCTCAACTATAAAGTGGCTCGCTGGGTTGTCCCAAAGCCTGAGTGCAAGGCGGACCTTCAGTTGCTGTCTTCCTGTCGCGAAGTCGTGGATCAGTACGACCAGCGCGCCGTGCTGTTCCTGTCCGACTGGGAAGCGCAGCATTGCCAGAAACAGAATCCCGACTGGGAGTTTCAGACGATGCGATTCCGAACGACGGCAAAATAATCATATCAGCAAGTGCGGCGTCTGCTCACCGAGTCTGCTGCTGTCCGGACGCCTCGACGCCACAGCCTCCGATTCCCGTAGTCGATGCAACGTGTGCCGATCCTGTTGTGTCAGGGAGAAGGCCACACGAGCGTACCGTTATTGGCAAGGTGCGAACGAACACGGCGGAGTCCGAGATCAGTAACCCGGACTCATCAAAGTATTCCGGCATCGGATCACCCGGCAGCTGGCCCAGCGGCGAACGATCATCCAGCAAAGAGTGCGCGCGAGCACACGGAACGCATCAAGGTGCGTTCGATTCTTAGCGATTCAACGGTCCAGCGGGACGGCTATTCGTCGTCTTCGTCGAGTAAATCGCGGAAGTTCTTTTGTTGGCGACGATCTCGCGGCGGTTTGCGAGCCGAAGCGGCGTTGGCAGGCTGTCCATCATCGTCGTCGGATAAACGGCCTGGAGTTTTTTTACGTCGATCTTTAACAGATCGCTTTTCAATTAGACCACGTAATTCGTCGGGCATGGAATTTTCGTTTGGCATGACAGCACTCGAAGATCATAACCTTTCACTGCACATTTCGCTGGATTCCAAACACAGTGTTTGAACCCTTATCAATCAGGTGCAACAGTTTTTTACGTCGTCCCGAGGCAGGTGTGTTTAAAGTAACGATCTGCCGTAAAAGAGTACCTCGGGTACTGATTCTTGAATTCAGTTCAATTCAGGTAAGGATTTTTTGTGACCTGATTTTGACTTCCCCGCACTTTTGTGAAAAGGCTGAATTCATCGATCCGTGAATGTTAAGTAATTTTCGTTTATTGAATTGTTGACTTGCAGCAAATTATTCCGCTCCGGAATTTCGTATCGGCTGCAACTTTTGCTGAGCCAGATTCGAACTTCGCCAGACGATCGAATCCGCGAATCGTCTGGAACTATGCTGGACACATTTCGCCGCAAAACGCCGCGGAGAAGCCCTTCCGGTCACTCCTGCCGGTCGAAGCAAAGCAACCGCATTGCAGCAGATCGTGGGTTGTCTGTGAACTGAGGAAAGTATGGGAAAATACGGTGCAGGATTTTCCGTGAATTTCTCCACATTCTGGCTTGCATTTTGTGGATCAAACTATTCATGCCGTTTCTGCTGGGTACCATCTGTTCCACGTCCTCAGCGGGCGTTGGTCGGTGGCGATTTACAGTTCAGCACGGAGAAAGCCATGGCTGCAGAAACTCGTTTGCCAGAGTTCGATCTTCATTCCGCGCCAGCAGTTCCTCGTTCTGCCCACCAGTTGGAGACTGACGTTCGGCGAGCCTTGAGTGCCGCAGACGGGTTGGACATCGGGTCGCTCGTCGTCCGCAGACTACCGAACGGCATCTGCCTCGAAGGCGTCATTCGCGTGTCCAGCGATGACTTTGATGTCTGCAGTGCTGTTCGCAAAATTGAAGGTGTGGGAGAGGTTGTAAACAATCTGGTGGTCTGCTGGAATTGTCCGCAGCCAGCTTCGGGCGTTCGCGACGAAATGTTCATGTAGATCGATTGGCGCTGAGAATCCCTCGACGCTGCCTCAATCTGGATTGGCAATTCCTTGTTTTTGCCTTGTTCCGGACGTCTCCACCAGCAAGAATGCCCATGATTCAGAATGAGTTTGTCAGTGTTCCTGGTTGGTTGAAGCATGGCTGGTATTTCGATTGCATGTTCTTCGTGCGGAGCGTCTCTCAAACTGCCCGATGCCAGTTTGGTCGGTAAACGAGTCAAATGCCCAAAATGCGGCATTCGCTTTGTCCTCGCCATCACACCAGTTGTTGCTGAAGAACCGGAGGAAGTGCCCCTGCAGTTGGTAGATCCCATGGGTCCGACTGCGGCACCGTTGCTTGGGACTTCGGCTCGCTGGGTTCCGGATTCGCCAGTGCCCGTGTTGCCTCAAGCGCCTGTTGTGCAGTCAACCGTTCAGGCAAGGGGACTCGCTGGCCCTGGCCTGCAGAATCTTTTAACCTCTGATGTTCAGTCGGAAACCGCAGCGTCGCCTTTCACCGTTGCAATGCCAGCAGATCGTCTGGAAGCAGGGACTGGAAGCGTGATTGATCGCGTCAAGGGTCGCCGCAGGAAATCCCGCAACGTGACCATGTTCGCCAGCATGATCGCAATTCTGATTGCTGCTGTCGGAGGAAGTATCTGGTTCTTCAATCAGCAGAGTGATCCTGCAGGATTGCAGTCAGGGATTAAAGCCAGTGCTGAATATCAGGAAGAAGTCGAGGACAGGGCGGCGTCAAATGAAGACGCAAAGACACTAAGTCCCACATCGGGCGAACCGATCCCGATTGATTATCTGCCGTTCACACCGCATGTGCTGTGTCATATGCATCCGGCTGAGTTATGGAAAGAAGACCGCAACACGGCAGAGCTGCAGGCGATGCTGAGTACACTTGGGATCTGGCTCAAAGAGCAGATTGAGACGCGGACGCGTTACAAACCGGAAGAGATTTCAGAACTGACATTTGCTGTCAACTTCGGCCCGCGGATGACGGCACCGGACGTGGCTGCCGTCGTGCGTCTGAAGTCACCACAATCTGATCAGGAATTTATGCAACGATTCAAGGGCCGCATTTACGCGGACCCGAAAGTCGAATTGTACGAAGCCCCCGATTTCAGTTACATGATCATCGATGATCATACGTTCGCCGTCGCGCCATCAAATATGTCTGAATCGCTGGCGATGTCCATGAAAGACCCTGCACTCCTGTCATCCGACATGGAACCTTTAATGCGGGAGTCGGATCGTGATCGGCACCTGTCTCTGTTGTTCGATGTGAAGATCGTCGATTCCCATCGGGAGGAGGCATTTATTCCTCAGCTGCAGACATTGGCGGACAAGTTTCTGTTCTGGTTTGGTGCAGACGTGCAGACCGTTTCGTGGAGCATGCATCTGGAACCAAATCTTTTCATGGAGACATTACTGCATCAGACACAGGCCAGCACCCCGGTCAAGCTGCAGCGTTTTATTGATTTGAAATTGTCGCACCTTCCGGAAGAGATCCTGGCCGGCGTGCGAATGATGCGACCTGCCACCGTCGGTTCCCGCGACATGATTGGACGCTTTCCGGCGATGATTAATGCTTTCCAGATTGGTACGACGTCGCATATTGACCCTTCTGGCGTCAGGCTCATCACACTGCTTCCGCAACATGCGTCAGCCAACCTTGCGGCGGGAGCTCTGTTAACCTGGAACCAGTCTCTGTTGACGAACTTTGACGACGATTCGCATCTGACCAAAACCGACACGATGAAGATTCCGGATAAAGTTGCCGATCGTCTGAAGCTGAACGTGCTTGTCGATTTTCGCGCGACACCGCTGCAGGAAGCACTGAGTTACATCGGCGATTCCATCAAAACCGAAATTTCCATCGACGGCAAGGCCTTTCAGAGTGCCGGTTTCACTCAAGTCATGGCTCAGACATACGACCTTGGCAATGTGACTGCCTTAAAGGCCATTGACACTATTTTCGAGGCGTACGTCGGCGATCGCGACCCAATGGTACTGATTGTGGATGAAGCGGGAAATAAGATCCTGGTCTCAACAGTGTCGAAAGCGAAAGCGGACGGACTGACAGTATTCGATACGAAGCAATGAAGCTCATCAGGAATCCTGATCGAAAGAGACGCGATGCCCGCGCCACGACCTGTCACTTCGGCGCTCGCCATTGCGACTTGGTATCTGAAATCAGTCGATCCGCAGATGCCGGTCCCCATGTGCCAGCGGGATACAGATCGGGAGTCGATGAACTGCCTTCCCATGCTTCGAGGACCGGCGTCACAAATCGCCACGCGGCTTCCAATTCATCGCTGCGTGTGAACAGCGTCGAATCACCGCGCATCACATCCAGCAACAGGCGTTCGTACGCCTCTGGCAGCTGGGCCGTAAAGTGGTCTTCGTACTGAAAGTCCATGGACACCGGCTGAACCTGGTAATTCATCCCCGGTCGCTTGGTAGAAAACCTCAATGAAATCGCTTCCTGGGGCTGGATCCGCAGGATCAATTCATTGGGTCGAGTCTCCACAAGGTCGCACAGATCGCCTTCGCATTCGACGGTGGAAAACAAATTCAAAGGTGGTTTCTTGAATCGGATGGTAATCTCGGTCATCTGCTTCGGCAGCCGCTTGCCTGTCCGCAGAAAGAAAGGCACTCCCGCCCAGCGCCAGTTGTCGAGTGCGACTCGCATTGCCACAAACGTTTCGCGATTCGACAACGGATTGACACGTTCTTCTTCACGATACCCCAGGGCAGGCTGACGATTGACAAGCCCCGCCGTATACTGACCTCGAATCGCCCAGTTCCCGATCGGACCACTGACACCCGGTCGCAGCGCCTGCAGGACCTTCATTTTTTCGTCGCGAATTTCCCGCGCCTGAAAGAGAGACGGCGGATCCATTGCAATCAGACACAGTAACTGAAGCACATGATTCTGCAGAACGTCCCGCATGGCTCCTGAAGTGTCATAGTATCCTCCACGCGCCCCTTCCATGCCCAGGGCTTCAGCGACCGTAATCTGAATGTGATCGACGTGATTGCGATTCAGCAGCGGCTCAAAGATCGCATTGCCAAACCGGAAAAGGAGAATATTCTGAACGGTTTCTTTGCCAAGATAATGATCGATGCGGTAAATCTGACTTTCCTGCAGATACCGCGACAACACTACGGTCAGATCCTGAGCGGACTTCAGATCGCGTCCGAATGGCTTTTCGACCACGACCCGCAGAAGCGATTCAGATTCCCTTGGCGGAATCATACCCGATCCACTTAACCCCTCGACGGCTGGCGCAATCAAATCCGGAGTCGTCGCCAGATAAACAATGCGAGCCGACGCATTTTTTGCCCCGACCTCTGATTCGATCGCCTGAATCGAAGTGCTGAGCGTTGCATACTCACTGGAATTCGTAATATCCAGTGGATGATAAAACAACTGCTTCGCAAAGACATCCCACGCAGCTGCGTCAAAGTTGCCTTCGCCCAGACGCGCCTTCACTGTGTCACGCATCTCAGTCCGGAACTCGTCATGCGATTTCGGACGCCGTGCCACTCCGATTACCGGACTGCGAGACGACAAATACTGCTGCTGTGACAGCCGAAACAGTGCAGGGATCAGCTTCCGGGACGTCAAATCGCCCGATGCTCCAAAAATCAGGACCGTCGTATCGGTGGTTGAGACCATGAGAAATTCTTTCACACCCGTTGAATCAAAATGCCTTCTGCAGACGGGAGTTGTATGGCACAGCTCTAAATCTCGAAAGGGAACCATCCCGGGCTTTCGACTTCCTGAGTCAAGTGTTCTGATGCTCGACCTGGAGAGCCAGGCAACGTCAGAGTGTCGTTTTCGACAGGACGCATCACTGGTGGCCAATGCCATTCTGCCAAAAATCAGGCGATTCCGACCCGACGGCGGGAAAACAGCAGGATCGTCCTTGATGGACTTCGACGGCGCGGTTAAACCGCCATTTTGAAATTCAATTTGGTGCCAGAAAACAGGTCTTTTCCGATCCCATGTCAGTTTTGATTCAACTCACCGACGGCGTCAAAAGTTTTGGCGACCAGATGCTTCTCGACAACGCCAGCGTCACTTTGTATGAAAATGAAAAAGTCGGATTTATCGGACGCAATGGAGCCGGCAAATCCACACTGTTGCGTGTGCTTCTGGGCGACGAAGAACTCGACAGCGGCTCAGTCATGCGTTCGCCGAATCTGCGAGTCGGATATCTGCGACAGCACGATCCGTTTCTGCCGGAAGAATCGGCGCTCGATTTTCTGATTCGTGACAGCGGTCAGCCTGACTGGAAATGCGGCGAGGTCGCCGCTGAATTCGAACTGAAAGGATTGTACCTGAACGGACCTGTGAAGGGACTGTCCGGTGGATGGCAGACGCGCGTTAAACTTGCTGCGTTACTGTTGCACGATCCTAATCTGTTGATGCTGGACGAACCAACAAACTTTCTCGACCTGCGTACTCAAATTCTGCTGGAGCACTTCCTCAAACATTTCCCGGCGGCCTGTCTGATTGTCTCGCACGATCGTGAATTCCTCACGGCCACGTGCGATCAGACGCTGGATATCAATCGCGGCCATCTGACGATGTACAACGGCAAGATCGCCGGTTATCTGAAACAGGTCGAGGAAGAAAAAGTCCGCGCGGAACGCACCAACACCGCAGTCCTGGCAAAGCAGAAACAGCTTCAGCGGTTTATTGACAAGAACAAAGCACGTGCGACCGGTGCCAGTCAGGCGCGTTCGAAGCAAAAGCAGCTTGATCGGTTGACACTGGAAGAAATTGAAGTGGATTTGCCGACAGCGCACATTCGTGCCCCGCAGGTTGAACCGCGTCAGGGGCCTGCGGTGCGCTGTATGGACCTGAGCATCGGGTACGACGGTAAGGCCGTGGCGACCGGGATTGAACTGGAAATCTTACACGAGCAGCGTGCCGCGATCGTGGGAGACAATGGCCAGGGAAAAACGACACTGCTGCGAACGCTGGTCGACTCGCTCAAACCGGTCGAAGGCAAAGTGAAGTGGGGCTACGGTTGCGAGGTCGGAGTTTACGCGCAACACGTTTATAACACGCTGCCTGCCGATCAGACAGTGCTGGAATACCTGGAATACAAGGCCAAACCCGGCACGACGACTCAGGATTGTCTAGCCTGTGCCGGATCGCTGCTGTTTCGCGGCGGTCATACGAAAAAGCCCATCAGGGTGCTGTCCGGAGGCGAACGAGCCCGCTTGTGCATGGCAGGTCTGCTGCTGGGAACGTACAACGTTCTCGTCCTCGACGAACCTGGCAATCATTTGGATGTGGAAACCGTCGAGTCGCTGGCAGAAGCTCTGCTTGTCTACAAAGGCACTGTTCTGTTCACTAGCCACGACCGCCACTTTGTACGTCGCATCGCCACCAACATTATTGAAGTCCGCGACGGTCGCGCGCGGAACTATGCCGGGAAGTACGACGACTATATCTATTACGTAAACAAGGAAATCGAAGACGGCGAACGCGAACGTGCGTCAAACCGTATGGCGACTGCTCCGGCGGGTAAAGGAGCGGGCAGTAAGGTCGAAAAGCCGACATCCGGAAAAGACATTCACCAGCAGCGGAAGACACTTCGAAACCTGGAAAAAAACATCGCCAAACTCGACGATCATCGAAAATCGCTCAACGCCGAAATGCTGAATACATCCGATGCGAAGAAAGCCATGACGCTGCACACTCAGATTGCAACGATCGCCAAAGAACTGGCGGAAGTCGAAGAACGCTGGTGTGAACTGTCCCAGGAACTCGGCGACTGGTAAGTTCCGCTGCGTGATTAGGGCGTTTTCGCCTCGCGCATCTCACGCCTGGCGTCCTGTTCTTTCATTTTTTGACGTTTGTCGTGCAGCTTGCGGCCTTTGCAAAGGCCGAGCCGGATTTTGACCAACCCGCGCTGAAAGAACACCGTCAGCGGGACGAGCGTCAGTCCGTCGTTGTCTGCACTTTCGATGAACTTGCGGATTTCGCGTCGCTTCAACAGCAGTTTTCGCTTTCGCTGCCGCGCGTGGTTATAGATCGACGCCTGCGCGTACTCCGCAATATCACAATCGACCAGCCACACCTCATGATTATCGACGCGGGCGTACGCTTCTTCGATCGAAATTTTGTTGTTGCGGATACTCTTGACTTCACTGCCGGAAAGCACAATCCCGCAGTCGATTTCGTCCAGCACATCGTATTCATGCCGCGCGCGGCGATTGGTGCAGACGATTTTCCGATCCTCGCCGTCGTCATTCTTCTTCGGAGCGTTCTTTTTCTTGTTGGATGTCATGGTGGAATGATAGAGCGTTCGGAGATGAATTTCACTGAACTGCAGTGTAACTCGTCCGCACGTGTTGAGATACTCCAACGACACCGCGATTCGATCCTGGAACGGCAAAAGTCTGTACCAGGCGAAAATGGTTCATTGGTTGCCCGAACTGATTCTGCTTGTCATTATTCGACCTGAAGCATCTTCCGCCATTTCTAAGACAACAGGTGTCATCGTATGAGCCAACAGAATTCGACCATTGTCCCCCGCCTTTCTATTATGATGTTCCTGCAGTTTTTCGCATGGGGTACCTGGTTTGCGACACTCGGTGCTGCACTGGACTTTGCCGGATTGAGCAGCGCCATTGGCGGTGCGTACGCGAGCGCGCCAATCGCCGCGATTCTTGCTCCGCTGTTTCTGGGACTGATCGCTGACCGGTTCTTTTCTTCAGAACGCGTCATGGGGGTATTGATGCTGATCGGTGGTGCGATTCTGCTTGCAATTCCTTCCGTGGCAGCCAAAGGAGCGGAGAGTGGGCCAACTGTGGTGTGGCTGATTCTGGCCCACTTGCTCTGCTACATGCCGACGCTGGGGCTGGGAAATACCATCGCTTTCAGCCACATACCGAGCCAGGATCAATTTCCGAAAATCCGCGTGTGGGGAACGATTGGCTGGATCGCGGCCGGACTGCTGGTGGGAGGCATGGGATGGTCCAGCAGTTTCAATATCTTCTGGGCCGGGGGAATCAGCAGCATCCTGTTGGGGATTTTCAGCTTTATACTTCCGCATACACCGCCGCCATTGAAGGGCAAGCCGATGGACCTGCGATCGCTGTTCATGCTGGATGCGTTTAAGCTGCTGACGGACTGGAATTTCCTGGTATTTGCCATCTGCTCAACACTGATCTGCGTGCCGTTGGCCTACTACTATGGAATGACGGGATCGTATTTGACCCAAACCGGATTTGGTGCAGCGGCCGCAACAATGACCATCGGACAAATGTCCGAAATCTTCTTCATGCTGCTGATCCCGTTTTTCTTCCGGCGACTGGGCCTGAAGGTCATGATTCTGGTCGGAATGGCCGCATGGGTTGTCCGTTATGCCTTGTTTTCATTCAGCGCGCCGGATCAGGTCACCTGGATGATTCTGCTGGCAGTGGCCCTGCATGGTGTCTGCTATGACTTCTTCTTTGTCACCGGATTCATGTACACGGATCAAAAGGCTCCGAAAGCCATTCGCGGACAGGCTCAAAGCCTGCTCGTGTTCCTCACACAGGGGATCGGGATGTTCTTTGGATACAAAATCATGGCGGCCGACAGCTTTCTGGGAATTCCCCTGAACCTGACCGTCGGAAAATACGGGGAGCAGGTCACACAGGCAACGGAGTATACTGCGGCTCTCAAGGCCGCAGCGGGCGAACAAGCGCCCATGAGTTTCATCGACACCTTTGCAAACATGCTTTCGCGCAGCCTGCCGACCGGACTCGACAAAGAACTGCTTTCATCCACGATGAATCAGTGGAAAAACTTCTGGATGTTTCCGTCAATCATGGCCGGGATCGTGCTGGTGATCTTTGCCCTGACGTTCTGGGACAAGATGAAAGCATCACCCGAAGAAGTGCAGAATGCGGAGTCAGAAAACTCTTTTCTATAACTTTACAGTTTGCCGGAATGGTGAGTAAAATGCCATTCGTTTCCAGATTGTTGTCGCTGAATTCGACGGTCCGGATCCGCATTGGAAAAACACTTCGATTCATCACAAAGCGTAACCTCATGCGGAAAGGCTCGTCAATGAACGGTAAAAGGATCCGCTTGTTTAGTCAGCTTGTGGCTCGGTTCGAGACCCTTCTTCTGCGGAGGGTTTCGATCCGGTCGAATCGACGGCAGCGCGATCGTCGCTGCGCTGCGTTCGAAAGACTCGAAGCCCGACTAGTGTTGGCCGCGACGCCTCTCCTGCCCGACTTGACGTCGTGGGCCGATCAAAGCAAGGGCTTCATCTACGACTGGAACGTGGTGGGCAACGATCTGCGCTGACAACGGCGATGGCGAACATTGGCACTGGCCGGCTGGAACTGCGTGGCGGCGCGACTCAGGGGACATCGCAGGAGGTGTATCAGCGTATTTATGCATCCGACGGCACCTTCACCGATGTCCTGGCCGGCACGTTGCATATCATCCGAACACGGCCATATCCATTTCGACGGTTTGCGCAGTTCCGGCTGCGTACGGTTCTTTCGGATGGCGGGGTCGGAGCAATTGTTTCGAGCGGCGGCAAGACGAGCTTCTGTCTGATCGATGTCGAGCGCACAACACATCGGGGCCCAGCTCACCGCGATTCCTCAGTTGTGGACAGATCCAGGGCTTTCTGTAGGCTGGGCCGACGTTTATGACCGCGGGCTTGAAGGTCAGTCCATCGACATTACAAATGTTCCCGATGGAAATTACTGGCTTGAGACCGTGGTTGATCCCGACAACCGACTCATGGAATCGAACGAGAATAACAACGTCACGCGAATTCAAATCACGCTGCGGCGCACCGGTGGCGGGGGCGCGATCCCGGCCGATGTCTTTGAGTCAAATAACAGTTTTGCGTCCGCCAGCATCCTCGCGCCACCAGAAGATCACGTTTACAGCAATCTTTCGATTCACTCGTCGACGGATACCGACTATTACAGGGTCACCGCATCGGCCCCGGGCACCATGGCGTTTCGCCTCACGTTCCAGAACGCGCAGGGCGATGTCGATATGGAAGTGTTTGACTCGAATCAAACACGAATCGGGCGGGCGAATTCAACTCAAGATGGCGAGCACTTCAGCTTCGCGGCCATTGCCGGGCAGTACTATTTTGTCCGAGTGTACGGTTACAATGGAGCGACGAATCCCAGCTATTCTCTCGTGGTGGACCAGCCAGAGGGAACTACGGGCGGAGCCGCCGATCAGTTTGAAGAAAACGACACGTTCGCTGCGGCTCGCAGTTTGTCCGCGATCGATCAGACGTACAGCGGACTGAACATCGACACAACAGGGGACGACGACTACTACTCGGTCATTCCAACGGATTCCGGAACGATGACGGTGAGCCTGACGTTTCTCCATAGCCAGGGTGACATCGATCTGGAAATACTCAACTCCGCGCAAACGCGACTGGCGTTTTCAGATTCAGCCAGCGACGGCGAACGGAGGAGCCTTTCGGTGACGGCTGGCCAGGCGGTTTACATTCGTGCGTTCGGCTACCGCGGCGCAACGAATCCGAACTACTCCCTGGAGATCGATGTGCCGAACGTGTCCAACGTGCCGATTGTCAGATATGTCTCCATGACAGCGGGCGGCACGCTGAACAGCACCGACGGCACGCCGAGCCAGGGCTTCTCTGACGCTGATATCCTCAAATTGACCGTGCAGGCGAATGGACAGTACGGTTATCGGCTGCATTTCGACGCGAGCGATGTCGGGCTTTCCACGGCTGGCGAAGATATCGACGCCTTCACCTTTCTTCCGGACGGGAGCATCATCGCATCCACGGTCAGTTCGTTTTCCGTGCCCGGACCGAACGGCACAACGATCGCAGGCAACGGCGAAGATTTGCTCCGCTTTGTGCCGACGTCATTAGGATCGACGACAGCTGGTACGTGGTCGATGTATTTTGACGGCAGCGACGTCAGGCTCAGCGGCACCGAAGAGAATATCGATGCCGTGGCTGTGCTGGCGGACGTAAATTCTGGTTTCGACGACCGGGGCCTTTACCGTGACCACCGCGTCGGACAGGACGAAGACGATCGCCTTCGCACCCCTTCGCTTGGACCGACGACGGTTGGCGCTGGTCTGTCTATTTCGACGGCAGCGACGTCGGTCTCGACACGAATAGCGATGAGGATATTAACGGTCTCTACGTGCGCGAGAACGGCGGCAATCCGACGCTTTTTTTCTCGACGGTCGGTGACTTCGCGGCAGGCGGCGTGAGCGGTGCCAACGAAGATGCCTTCGCCTTCACGCTCACGACACCTGGATCGAATACCGCAGGCACGTTCGCGCCCCAGCTCACGCTCGACGGCAGCCTGTACGGACTCTCGGCCTATAATGTGGATGGTATCTATTTCATTCCTGAGACAAGTGGTGCTCCGGCTCTGTCTCAGACGACGACGACTCAAGCCTCACTCCTGGCAGTAGCGAATCCCGCGCCAACCAGTGCAAGCCCACAGGCCGCGGCACTCCGACACACGGCGCAGTTGAGCCCATCGGCAAACGTGTCGTCTGCCGCTGCGGCTCAACTCGCAATGCCTTTGTCAAGCACTGCCACAGCAAACGGCCCAGCAGGGGCAATCGCCCCAGAACCGCATCTTCCGACAAGCGGTGAACAAGCCCACTACTTCTTTTGGTAAGCACTCCGCTTCCGGTGACGACTTGGCGATCCTGGACCACATTGCGCTGTCGCTGGACGAAGTCCTGCTGCCGTTGCGTAATCGCAATAATTCATGATCATTCGGTTTGACATTGCTACGCCCCGAGTTGCTTCTTCAGTTCTGCCGCTCCTGCCGCGATGGCTTCGTCGATCTTATCGACGAGCTTCGCGCCGGCTTCGGCCATATCAGGCCGACCGCCCCCGCCACCACCGGCGATCGTGGCGGCAGCTTTGACGACGTTGCCGGCGTGCAGATTCTTCTCCTTGACAAGTGGCTTACTGACAGCGGCGATCAGCGAAACCTTGCCTTCGATCTCAGCTCCCAGAATCATGGCAATCGGACTGTGCTTGTCACGCAACTGATCAGCGAAATCACGCAGCGCCTCACGGGAGACGCCTTCGAGTCTCTTTGCGATGACTTTCACGCCGCCAATCGTCTCCGCCTGAGCCACCAGGCCACCAATCGCGTCGGCGACATTGGCTGATGTCAATTCAGCAATCTGTTTGCTCAGCGTTTTGACTTCATTCTGCAGCGCTTCGACGCGCGGGACCAGTTCTGTTGCCTGCGGGGCTTTCAGCAATCGCTGCAGCTGTGCAACCAGTTCATCGGTGTCTCGGCCTTTCTGAACGGCTTTTGATCCGGTGATGGCTGTGATTCGCCGTACTCCCTTCGCGATCGGTTCCTCCGATATGATACGGCACAGGCCGACTTGTCCGGTATTGGACAGATGCGTTCCTCCGCACAGTTCGACACTGAAGTCACCCATGCTGACGACGCGCACTTCGTCCGGATATTTTTCACCAAACAGTGCCATGGCACCTTTCTTCCGAGCGGCTTCAATTGGAAGCAGTTCCGTCGTGATCGTCGCTCCCCTCGCGATGCAGTCATTGATGATATCTTCCACCTGACGCAGTTCGTCGGGCGTGAGTGCCTGATTGTGCGCGAAGTCGAATCGGAGGGAATCATTTTCGACTTTAGAACCCCGCTGAGTCGCATTCTTTCCCACGGTACAGTGCAGCGCGTGGTGGAGAAGGTGAGTCGCCGAGTGGGCTCGTCGGATTCCCGAACGACGATTGTTGTCTACGGTTGCCGTGAGAGTCTGACCGACGGTCAGCTTTCCCTTTGTCAGATGGCCCACATGTATCCAGAGGTCGCCGTCCTTTTGAGCGTCAGCCACGACAAATTCTACGCCATTCGCCACGAGGGTTCCAATATCACCTGTCTGGCCGCCGGATTCTGCATAGAACGGAGAGCGGTCCAGCGCCACACCGATCGGAGTTTCGTGGCCAGCGGCTGAAAATTCGTTGACGAGTTCCTTGTTCGAGATAATCCCGGCGACATGGCATTCCGCCGTCAGTGCATCGTAGCCGAGGAATTTTGTACCGCCCTGTCGTTTGAGTGAATCGATCGGCCCGGCACTCATCACAGAATCCGCAAATGCGCCGCTGCCACTGGTGGCTTCGTGACGCTTGCGGGCTTTGTTGTAGCCTTCGTGATCGACTTTCAAATTGTTCTGTGCGGCCAGTGTGTCCGTGAGCTCAATCAGAAAGCCATAAGTCTGATGCAGGTCAAACGCATCTTCGCCGGAAATAATCCCTGTCGATTTCGCACGCTGTGCGAGTTTTTCGAAACGTGGCATTCCGCGATCAACGACGTCGAGGAACTGCTCCTCTTCGAGCCTGATCACATTGGAAACGGACTGCACCGTATCCGCAATCTCCGGATACGCAGATTTCATGCCCTGCACGATCGCTGGCACCAATGAATGCAGGAACGGCGATTTTTTTCCAAGCAGGTAACCTTCCATTGCTGCACGACGCAGTAACAGGCGCACAATGTAGTCGGCCTTGTCCGGGCCGGGATTCGCACCTTCGTGAATGGCAAAAGTGCAGGCACGCATATGATCGGCGATGCGCCGACAGGCTCGCCCCCACGCTGCGTCGTACGAATACTTCAGTCCCAGCGAATCCCCTGCCGCGATGCACATCGGTTTGAGGATGTCAATTTCAAAGTTGCTCAGGACGCCCTGCAAACAGGACGCACAACGTTCCAATCCCATGCCCGTGTCAATATTCTTCATCGGCAGTGGCTGCAGATTATTCGGCGGATCACCGACTCGATTGAACTGTGTGAACACGAGATTCCAGATCTCAACCGGTTTCGTGGCTCCCACCGCCAGATAATAAATTTCCGAACATGGCCCGCAGACGCCATCCGGTCCCTGCGACGGCGCGGATGCTGGCCAGAAATTTTCGGATTCGTCGAGGCGGCTGATACGGTCTGCCGGAAGTTTGATTTCCTTGTGCCAGATGTCGAACGCTTCGTCATCGTCCAGATACACGGTCACCGTGAGTCGATCCGGATCCAGTCCCAGCCACTGCTTTGTGGTCAGAAACTCCCATGCCCAGTGAATGGCGTCGCGTTTGAAGTAGTCACCGAAGGAAAAGTTGCCAAGCATCTCGAAAAATGTGTGGTGATACGCCGTGATGCCGACGTTTCCAATGTCACCAGTCCGCAGACATTTCTGACTGGTGGTCGCCTTGGTAAATTCCAGTGGCCCGATACCCAGGAACTGGTTCTTGAACTGGTTCATTCCCGCGGGTGTAAACAGAACGGTCGCGTCATCCTTTGGAATCAGCACATCACTCGGCCGACGTACGCAGCCCTTGGTTTCGAAGAAAGCCAGATATTTTTCACGCAGTTCGTCAGTTTTCATATCGTCCGCAACTCTGGCATCCTGGCCAGTCAATACCCGTGTAAGATCACATCGCCGCCCGATCCTGAACCGGGCAGATTTCAGAAGTCGAGCATCTTAGAGGGGCGCGGCGCTTTTGTCCTCTGTCCACTGAGTTTCGCAAATCCTGTCTCAGAGACGCATTTCTGGCGCGGGCTTCGCCCGCAACCCGAAGGGTAGTTGCGTCAGGCCCGGAGGGCTGGCACATCCTCTTGTCGATGGCATGAGCCACCGGATACGAATACTTGACTGACTTGAGAGCCGAACTCGTATTCCGAAAATCTGGTATCGCAAAGATCGCAAGGCATGGTTCGTCGCGAATCGTGGCACTCTGCACAATCTGGAGGCCGATAAAACGGAAGCGGTGAATCAGTTTCACCGTCTCATGGAAATCTACGCGAACGCCTTTCGAGCGGATGAAATGCTGATCGCTCGATTTTGGCCTCGGGCGTCTGCGGACGCTTCCATGGCTTTCGGCCTCCCGACGCTCGATCGGAACCACTTGCGGAAGTTCACCACGCAGTCCACCCAGAGTTCCGTTGAGATCCCCACTCGCTCAAACAGTGTTGCGAGATTCTGCGGCATCGCACCACGCTTGTCCGATAGAATCTGACGGCCAGTCCAGTCCAGCAGTTGCAGATAATCGCCGAGTCCCATCGGAAGACAGCCCTTGCTCGATGCTCGCCGACCCGTCTTCTTTGCACGCACGGCCTGACGTTTGGGCTCCAGTGGAATCGGAGTAATCCAGCCCGCTCGTTCGCCATGTTCAATGCGGTTGTCCTGGGCGTCCTCAATCTCTCCCTTCTCCCCCGCATCGGGGGAGAAGGTGGCCGACAGGCCGAATGAGGGGGCTTCCACCGAAGTTGACACTTCCTCTGCCGTTTTCAGATCCGCAAACCGTTCCTGGGCACTCGTGAAGTCGCTCGTCTCCGGCTTCGTCGCAATGCCCGCTGGGATCGGATTCAGATCGACATACTGCATGCACGCCAAAATCGCCGCCTCATCCAGCAGCACCTGAGTCTTGAACCGCCCCTCCCAGAACCGGCCCGTGCATTCGTCCTGCTTATTCGCTTCCTTCGCCACGCGTTCGGACGAAATCGCATGAACCACGAGATGCTCGACAGACGTACCCGTTTATCCATCAGTCCTGAGGCATCGTTGCGGATCGAGTTCAATTCGAATTCCGTCGGTTCTGCCGGAGACCCATCCTTGTTCTTCCGAGCCGGACACAACATCCACCACTTCAGAGCCACCTCGTCATCCGACCATGTCTCAACCACATCTTGTCGGCTTCTCAGGATACAGTGGAAATGATTGCTCATCACCGCAAACCCAAGAACCTCAATCCCCATGACTCCCGCCAGAAACTCCATTCGCTGCCGAATGAGTTCCCGTCGATGTTCATAGTCAATACCCGTCAGTGAATCCTTCCCGCAGAGAAAGGCCCGACGAACACACCGATTGATGCAATGCACGACCTGAATCTCGCCGTCTGCCAACACATCTCGTCGATTCGTGCGTGCCATGGCCGAACTCCTCAGAACACAGAAATCAAAACTTCAAACCTGAACCAGCCTGTCGTTGCCAAAATGTACAGATTCACTAGACTTCCGTCAATGGACGGCTGGCCCCAAGTTTGTTTATAGTCTTGATGTCATTCTTGCATTGGTTGCGACTTCAAGTAGAAAACGATCTGGTCGCGTGTGTCCGACGTCATCTATCGATCCACGGAGTTTCCTGGGTCCAAGTCGGCCGGATATATCTACAAAGACGGTTCATCAACCGCCGAGTCGTGCGTTTGTTCTGAACGGCACTTTATATGATCCCAGCGACATAAAGCGCTTCAATGGAACAGACTTGCACTTAGTTGCGACGCCGTCAGATAGGCCCATTCTGGTCTTCGAGGACAAATCAATTATCGGCAGGTTCTGGCAGGAACGCCATCTGGCACACATGGGAATATTTCATGGTATATCTAATCCAAGCAGCTCAGGATCGGGATCGATAACACCTGCCGACGGACCGGTGATTGTTGTAACACTGCCCCCGCCCACCCAGAATCCACCTCCCGGATTTGTCGCTGGAACCTATCTTCATGAAGATGCCAACGGTGGCGGAGAACTTCTCCTCCTTAAATCTGGTTATAGTATTTCCGATCTGTCCGACCACAGTCGCGGCGGGTTATTAGGAAATTGGGATGATGAAATATCGTCGTTTTGGTTTGCCGGCCCTCAGGCTATATGCCTATGCGAAAGCGGCCAGTATCAGGGCAGCACGTTTACGTTTTTTTCCGGGCAGGTAGCGCTTAATAGAGTAGATCACCTGGGTGACTACGGCTGGAATGACCGAGTTTCATCAATAGTTAGTTGGTCGTGAGGACAGGACGAAAGGGCGGCAGTGAGGGAAACACTCGGCAAGTGCAGCTAATGACGGGTCTCTTCTGGTCGATTTCCACCGCTGCCTGAGAATGGATTCCCTCTATGCGGGCCTGTCGCAACTGTCCGCCATCAGCGCCCATGCGACAGAGTAGGGGATTTCTTGAACGGAGGATTTCTGGGACGGGAAAAAGGGGACGGGGGCAATACTGTTCGGCATCCGTTTTGCGAGCCATATAAGCTATCCGTTTGGTACGGCATTGCGCATCCCGTTCGACCATGTAGTTTCACTGTCAGGATGGCAGGTACGGTCATGTCGGACGAGGCGATGGTGATCAAAAGGAAGCGGCGCAAACGCCAGCGCGAACTCCAGCAGGCTCTGCGCCAGCGGTCGCGGGAGCCGCGCATTGGCTTGACTCCGGAGCAAACCAGCGCGGACAGGAAAACGGGACAGGTCCAATACTGTTCGGCACGCCATTCGATGTGGTAGCAGCGAACTTCGGAAAAATTTTGAAAGCGCTATTGCGCGCCTTCCTTGAAGCTGCCAGGCTTCACACATGGAAGAAAATGGCAACAAACAATCAACGCTCACCGAGAAGGCGAAGCTGACCGAGAAAGACATCACAGGGCTGAAGTACTTCGATCAGATTGCACCGTTACTTCAGCGGCTGCATGACGATGCGTGTGATCGCGACACGGCAGGCAATCGCACGCTGCACTACGACCAGTACTGCATGTTGATGCTGCTGTATTTCTTCAACCCGATCGTCACATCGCTGCGAGGACTGCAGCAGGCCAGCGAACTGAAAAACGTTCAGGCCAAGCTCGGCTGTGCTCGTGCGTCGCTCGGATCGCTGTCCGAATCCACCACGGTGTTCGATGCAGAACGCCTGAAGGACATCATTGGCGAACTCGGGCAGCAGCTTCAGCCGCTGGCGCAGGATAAGCGTCTGCAGAACATCGACCACACCATCACACTCGTCGATGGTTCGCTGATCGCCGCTTTGCCGCGAATCATGGAAGCGTCGTTTCGAAAAGCAAAGACCGGCAGCGGCATGGTCAAGTGGCGACTGCACACGCATTTCGAACTGCTTCGAGGTGTGCCGACTCGCATTGATGTGACTCCTGACGGAGGCGGACCACACGACGAACGGGCCATGCTGGAAGCCACGCTCGAAGCCGATCGTCTCTACGTCACAGATCGGGGCTACGCAAAGTTTCTGTTGTTCAACAAAATCGTGGCGGTGGGCAGCAACTATGTCTGTCGATTGCGGGACAACAGTGTGTGGAAAACCGTCACAGAGAATTATCGCAACGACAACGCGGGCCTTGACGAAATCATCAGCGACGAAATTGTCGCGTTCAACGGCGATGGGGACCGCAAGCTGGATCACAAGGTGCGTGTGATCTGTGTTCGAACGAATCCTCATACAGCACGCGGCAAGTATGCAGGCGGTTCCAGTGGAGTGGACAGTGACGGAATTCTTCGCATCGCCACAAACCTGCTGGACGTGCCAGCGGATGTCATTGCTTTGATATTTGCTTATCGATGGGCGATTGAAATCTTTTTCAGATTTTTCAAGCACATGCCGGGATGCCGTCACCTGC
>JBBJME010000271.1:0-9733 GCA_037719765.1 Planctomycetaceae bacterium | reverse complement strand
CTTGAGTGATCTCGGACTCCGCGTCGGCAAATCCCTGCGAAGCCACTTGATGTGCCTGAGCCGTTGAATCGACGGTCAAACGGTAGATTCCGGCGACAGCCGAAGAAGATGCCGTCGCGATGATTGCACTTTCATCGCTGGTAGTGACCGACAATCGAGTGAGCGGGTTGTTTGTATTGCGTGCCAGGACGCCGACATCGGCGCGCAGACTCAGCATTTTTGATTCAACCGAACGAAAAGCCGTCTGCCGTTGCTGGATGCCGGTCTTGCGCAGAGTCATCCGGTCAATCTGCTGCTGCTGGATATCCAGCAGCCCGCTGATGATGTTTTCTGTGTCCAGTCCGGTGACCAGACCATTGATGTTAACAGGCATGAGGAGAACCGCCTTTACCGCGCAAAACGCAGAAACGCCTTTGATACAAATCGACGAACGGTCCGTCCGAAGACTGGAATTCCAGTTCCGGCCGGACCGTTCTCAGTCGACATCACTCAACTCTTCAACTATCGCAACAGAGACAGAACCAGCTGTGGAATCTGGTTTGCATTGCTCAACATGGAAGTACCAGCCTGAACAAGGACCTGATTCTTTGTAAAGTTTGCAATTTCCGAAGCAAAGTCGGTGTCACGAATGACGGACTCAGCGTTGGTTGTATTCTCCAGAGTCGCGCGCAGGTTGTTGGCTGTTGATTCCAGGGTGTTGGCCTGGAACGCACCCAACGAGCCGCGAAGATTGGTCACATCGTTGATGGCCGCATCGACCACGGCGAGAGTGTCCTGAGCTTTGCTCGCTGAGGTCACGTCGATCTCACCCAGATTGTTGAACTGGTTGTTGCTGACCCCGATACCCAGACCATCGGGATTCACCTTGTTGATGGCAATCTTTGCTGTTTGGTTTTGGTTCGCACCAATCTGAAAGACGAGTGAATTGTCGGTGATGGTCACGTTGCCTTGAGCTCCAGTCGCAACGGTCGTGGAAGCGGCGGCACCGGTACCGGCAGCAAACTGGACTGTGATCCCCTGGGCACTTCCGGAGGTTGCGGTGAGTACGTTCCCGCTTCCTGTATAACTTGTTCCGCCGATTGTGCCAATCACATCCACTCCGGCGTCAGTCACTGTTGATGTTCCAAAGCCGCTGCTCGTCGCGGCAGCGGCAGTATTCGAGACCACAGTGAGGTCGGCGTCGGAACCAAAGTCCTTTGTATACAGACGCGTTGCACCCCCATTTACATCCGCAATGACTCCCGTCTGGTCTGAAAATTCGTTAATGCGGTTTACAACCTGAGTCTGGCTCATGCCGTTTGTTAGAGTAACGGAGACATTGTTGATCGTCAACGTCTCATCAGCAGTCAGGGCCGAAGTTTGAGCCGTACCGGCAGTTGCCGTGGCTCGCTCGCCTACCGTTGTAATTGTGACAGCGTACGTGCCGGCTAAGGTCTCCGAGGTCCCTTTGAGGAATTTGACATCGGCATCGGATGCCGTCCCGCTGATGCCGGCGGAACCGTCCAGCAGCTTCTTTGTGCCGAACTGCGTGTTGTTGGCAATACGATTGATCGTATCTAACGCGTTGGCGATTTCCGCCTGGTTGGCGGCCAAAGCGTCATCATCATTGACGCCACTGTTCGCACTGTCGATGGCAAGGCTGCGCACTTTAACCAACAGCGAGTTAATTTCGTTCAGTGCACCTTCACCGGTCTGCACTACGGATGCGGCTTTGTCGGTGTTTTCAATCGCCTGCTTGAGGCCAGCGATCTGTGCACGCTGTTTTTCTGAAATCACGAGTGCCGCAGGGCCATCGGCACCGCGGTTAATTTTCAGACCGGAGGACAGCTTTTCAACTGAGCTCCGGACGTTCATGGATGCCCGATTCAGATTGTTCTGGGCATTCAGAGACGCAACATTGTTTGCAATTGACAACCCCATGATCATTTCCTTCGTCGAAAGTGTCGTGGGCCTGGCACCGCGTCATAGCGGATTTGGTCCACATCAAGGATGTAAGATACCAGCTGTGCTTTCAGCAAGAAGAGTCACATGCTGCCGGTCCTGAACAGAACCGATCGACAGAAGCAACACAAATTCCTCCCGTGTTACTTCAAGACACAAAGCTGTCCTAAACATCCTTGCTCAGAATTGCTGCCGCTGTATTCTCAGCCGCAGCGCGAGTCAGGTAATCGCCTCGCTGCACTCTCACTTTCGCCGCTGCGACGACATCGGGCCGAACATCGCTGATCCCGTCAAGCTGACGAATCAACCGATCCAGCTCGCTGCCTCCCGCAACCCCCTCGGCTTCGTTTTCTCGAGACGCCGACAACGACTGTTCTCGATCCGTGTTCGTCCCCGACGTCCGCGATGAACGCGGTGTATCTCCGCCAGTTGGAATATCGATTCGATGAATCTGCATTGCTTTGTCTCCCGGTGAGAAACCTGAGTCCGACAGCGTTATCGAAGCGTGCAGAATAAACTTGCCACAAATTTTTGACTCAATCCCTCATGACCGACAGACGATGAGGATGTAACGGTTGTACCGGTTACATGATTTTCGGGGTCCGCGATAGAGGGCGTGACGTGTCTGATTCGCCAGAAAAACTGAAGTTTTCATTTCTTTTGCGACCATTCTCCGTGGTCACGATGATGATCGGTACGGCCCTGCTGGGAGCCGCCGGTGCGCTGGCATTGCGATCCGAAATACCCGCCACGAGTGAGGGAAATCACGCAGCGCAGAGCGACAGCACGCAGACGGACGAAAAATTGGTTCAAGAGAATTCACACAACAGCGTCGAGGGCACGATTGACCATGCGAACGACCATCTTAGCGATCCACCACTCCACACGATGCGCTCCGAGCATCGTGCAGATGCTGAGCATCCGGTCGTCGAAGCGCACATCGCTTCAGGCGACCTCGATTTGCATACCAATCAGCCATCGAGTCACAATGAATCGAATCACACCGACCTGATCGATCATTTTCCTCAATCCCCAGGCGATGATCCATTCAGCGAGGAAAGACTTGGATTTACGGAATCCACGCAGGCGGCAAATGTCCGTGCTGAATCAGAAAGTTCATCATTGCCGCAGGCAGCCTCACATCCTGCCGCAGCCAGCGTTTTCAGTCACGTCACTGAAGTTTCGCCTCCGGTTTCTGATGCCGCAACTTCAGCACGCGAAGACAAGATCACGCAACAGGCTGTGAATCTCATGACGATCGCTGACGAACAGCTTGCCAGCGGAAGTTACGTCCAGGCCATGCAGGCGTATCAGACCATCCGTCAGAAATCCCAGGGAACACCCGGGACTGCGATACTGATGCGCCTGGCACTCTGTGCCGAAGCGGCAGGCCGTCGAGCCGCTGCCCTGGAGGCGTTTCGCAAAGTTTCTGCCACCCAGGCGGATCCGGCATGGGCCGGAGTCGCTCGTTACGGTGAGGCGCGATGCCTCGCGGCCGTAAAACGAAACGACGGACTGCAAACAGATCTGCTCCGCCGCGTGCTGCTCGACGAATCCGAATTCTTACCGACGGTCCGCTATGAGATGCTGCATCTGATTGGACGTGATCTATGGCAGGAGCAATCCGCAATGACCTCCGTTGACCTGCTGGATGACAAGACACTGAGTGTTCCGGAATGGTCAGCGGACCCCGCGCAATTGCTTGACGAACTTCCGCTGCTGATTCATGAAACACCCACAAAAATCGGCCCCGTTCAGTTTCAGGTTCTGCACTTCGATGACACGACTCCGGATGGTATCTCAGTGCGTCTCAGTTGCGGCACCACGCGACTGGAACCGCTGTTGCAAAACCTTTTAAACGGCTGTCGTCTCGAATTTGAAATTTCACCGCAAGCGGCAAGGCAGCTTGAAGGGCGAACACAGCAGGTGCATGTGCAGGATTCGCGGCTGGCGGCACTTCTGGACGGCATGACCATCCCCTACGACCTCTGCTGGCAACAACAGGTTGAACGCATCGTAATCGTGCATCGCGGTGAATTGACGCCGGAAGAATTTCGCCAGTGTCGATTAAATTCCGCCGAACGCATCCTGCGCGTGGCCGTTACAGACGGCGCGGTCTCACGACAGGCAGGCCACAGTCGGCTGGCGCTGGCGACGCTGTTGTATGAGCAGAAGCGGGCTGCCGATGCAGTGCAGTTTCTGCAGGTGCAGATTGAAGCAGAGCCGCGTTCTGTGGTTGAGACCGAAGCGGCCTTCAATCTTGGCAAGTGTCTCATGGCTTTGAATCAACGCAATGAATCCCGGGAAGCGTTCCTGCGAAGTATCGATGCGGCAGGGGGAATGACCGACGTGAAAGTCGCAGCCTACATTTTCGTCAGCCGATTGCTACTGGAAGATGATCAGAGCCGACTCTCCATTTCCAATATGATGCGCGGCGTCTCGCTGAGTGAAGATTCCCCAATGGAACGTACGCCGCACTTCAGTTAGGCAGCGCGTATCTGATTTTCGGAAACCCTCAGGGAGCGAACAGCGTTCTCATGGAGCGACGTGAGGAACTGGCCAATGGGCCGGGACGTGAAGCCGCAGCCTTCGTGTCGGCGCTGGCACGATTTCGAGCCGCCGTGCTGGCCGATCGGCGTGAACGTGAAGGCTGGGCGGTTGTGTCGGCACTTGCGGAGTTCAAGCCGGACCAATATTGTGGTGGACACTGGGCCGTCCTGGTGGCAGAAGCCTGCGAGGAACTGGGACTTGAAGCACAGGCCACCGATGCGTACCTTTTGGCACTCAAAAAACTGCCGTTATCATGGCTGCGGGATCGCACGGTATTGCGACTTGCCGCACGCTATCAACACGACCACGAATTTGAAGAGGCTCGTTTGCTGCTGGCCACCCTGACCACCACGGAAGCCAGTCAGTTGGCATTGCAGGCAAAGCTGCGGTCTGCGGAAGTCTCAATGGAACAAAATCACCCGGAAGATGCAATTCGCACTTGCCGGCTGCTGATTGATGCCACGGACACCCCACAGCTGGAACGCGCCGCACTGCGAATCATGGGACAGGCGTATGAGCGAAGAGAAATCATGAAGCCGCGATTTCCTGTTTTGCGGGCATGCTGCCCGGGGAATCCGCGGATGAAAAGCACGATGCGTCGGCAGTGAAATCAACCACGCACTCTGCACTCCACGAAAGGCACGGCCAATGATGCCTTCCCCCCGCACATTGAACTTATCCGCATCAGTCATTTTCGCGGCTCTCTCGACGATTGCACTTATCAACCAATCGGTGTGGGCGGCTGCGGCTGAGCCCGCTGCAAAAGGCAAATCAAAGCAATCCTCGCACGCCAACGTCACGCCTGAAACGCCAAATCGCGACATCACGGAATGGACAAAGAACCGATCAGCGAGTGCTCGTGCATGGAATCGCGCTGCCTTACGCCCCGAACCTGCCTCTGCGACTCCTTTAGCGAAATTGACCAGAGTGCCTGGAATCCGCCAGATCAATGCCAGTGGTTCTGAAGATGGAGAAGTGTCTACGGCGGTCGCATCGGAAGCAGCATCGAGCGATCACAGTGTTCCGGCAGAATCAGACGATGCTGCCCCGACATCGTCACTCTCCGTCAGAGAACAACTGTTGAACGCACTGCGGAAGCAACGCGAATCCACGGTCGGTGCGCCTCCGCTATCGATACCCGGCTCGTTGACGATCATGAATTCGCCTGCCGCACCGTCACAGCGTTCATCAACGGGGCAACATCCGGAACCACAAATTGCCGCACCGAATGAAATGTCCGTCCAGCCTCCTGTGATCGCTCATTCTGACTCCACGGTTCCGGCGCCGCCGCACACTGCGAAATCCAGCATCGGACTCACGCGCACGCTGGAAGCCGACCTCCAAAGCACTGACCCTTATGTCCGCGATCGTGCGCAACGCTACCTGCGACTCGAAATGCAGTTGCTCAAATTGAGAGCCAACCAGGCTGCGGCCGCAGAACTTCCCACTCCGGATGTATCTCACGTACCCGAGTCAGCGGCGGAACATGCACCTGAGCCTTCCGGGAACGCGACGTCGCCGACGGATGCGTCAAATCGTCGTGAACTCCCTGACCAACCAGTTGCCAGCCATTCACCTGAGAACGCAGTCGCTCCGAATCTGCATCCGGACGAGCACGGCCACCATTCTGCGGAGAAGTCTGAAAGCGTTCATCCAAAAAATGAAAATTTGGTCCCACCGCCACATGGATCGACCACCGACAACGTGGTGGACGGGCCGATCGATCGCCTGGGTCTGGCGAATAATCTGTTCGCCACGGGCGAGTATCCGTTGGCGCTGGAAATGTACCAGCAAACTGCCACAGCCGACCTGACGGTCCAACAGTCCTTTTGGGTGGAGTATCAATTGGCAAATTGTCAGCGACGGTTGGGCAATCTGACGGAAGCATCGAATCGCTATCGCAAACTTGCCGAGCACCCCGAAGCTGGCTGGCTCAGCCAGCAGGCGCATTGGTGGGTCGAGACGCTGGCGAAAATTCGCAGCCTGGAGAAAGCACTCGCCGACAATGCTTTCGATCAGCAACGAGCGGCAATCGAAGAAGTGGAGAAAGCGAAGCAGGTGATCCCAAATCCGTCCGCTGCACCGGCGTCAGATCCGTCCATCATCAAGGAGTCAGCGCACGATGCATACGCCCGCTAACCAGAATCAAATGACAGGCTTGAATTCGGAGTCATCTGCAGAACACGAATTGTCCGCCTGCATTCAGGAGCAGAGCGTCGTGTTTGATGGTGCTGTGCACTTGATTGAAAGACTCGAGAATTCCGCTAACCGCAGAGAACTTGGTGACCCCGATTCGGTTGCTCAGCTCCAGAAGTCTCTCGTTCAGGTTGTTTCAGCTCAAAAAAAGGTATCGACTGCTTATGCACTATTTTCCGCACTGACAAAAAATCCTTCGTCGACGATGCGAAGTTCTCTCGCACGCCACGAGCAGAAACTGAAGACACTCGTCGATCGCATCAATTCACTGCAGGTCGTCTTTGAAACGATCCGCAACGAAATGTCCCCGCAACTCGACAACGATATTCGCCGACGTTCAATGCATTCCGCGTATCAAAAATCCCTGAAGACCGTTTGAAGCGAAAACCGAAATACGAACTCTAAACTCTAAACTCCAGACTCTAAACGTTTTCCTCATGCTCATCTTCGAATCATCATCAATGCACACGATTCTTGCCAAAGCCCGGCGATTTGCCCGGTCTTCAGGAACCGTGCTGATCACCGGCGAAAGTGGCACCGGCAAAGAGTTGCTCGCGCAGTATCTGCACGAACACAGTCCTCGCTCCGGTCGTCCTTGCGTCCGTGTCAATTGTGCCGCGTTTCACGACGGACTGGCGGAAAGTGAGTTATTCGGACACGAGCAAGGAGCGTTCACCGGAGCGTCCCGCCGGCACGATGGATTTCTGCACGCCGCGGGCGATGGCACGTTGTTCCTTGACGAAATCGGGGAACTGCCCTTGCCGACTCAAGCAAAGCTGCTGCGCGTACTGGAAGAAGGAGAATACCTTCGCGTCGGGAGCACCGATGTGCAGCGAGTCAACGCTCGGATCATTGCCGCCACCAATCGCGACCTTGTTAAAGAGGTTGCGGAAAAGCGTTTTCGCGACGATCTGTACCATCGCCTGGACGTGCTGTCCCTGCGTCTGGCTCCACTCCGACAACGACCGGAAGATATTCCCATCCTCGTGCAACACTTCATCGCTCAGTTTGGCATGGAAAACGACACGCCAGTGGTGGACGTCGCTGATGCTGTCCTGCGACAACTGACGTCGTTCCATTGGCCCGGAAACGTGCGCCAATTACGCAATGCCATTCACCGAGCCTGCGTCGAAGCTGAATCGTCCACGATTAAGACGATTGATCTCGGGACTTCCGAATCTGCTCTTTCGGGCAATGACGGTTTACCCACCGAGTTCCTGACGCTGCCATTGGATGAGATCGAGCGGATGATCATCCTGTCACGGATCAAACGCTTTCAAGGCAACAAGACCGAAGCCGCCGCTGAACTCGGCGTGACAGCACGAACGCTCCGAAACAAAATGGCCCGCTGGCAGGAACTCAATAAAGCTGGATGAATTTCCCATTTCAATTCTTCACCGTTGAAATGCAGCCTTGCCGCCGGTGCCCGCACGGCCGATCTGATGACTCGGGTGAGTAGTGCGATCCGCAACGATCTGCATGTCTGGGCCTACATCAAAGGAGTACTCGACGCCCTGCTGGTCGGCTCAACAGACTACCATTCCCTCCGCCCCGACATCTGGGCCGCCAATCATCCTGATCACATCCGAACTTATCGCAAGGATGAACGCCGCGACCGCGCCGACCGCAAACAACGCGCTCGTGAAGAAAGAAGAAACGCCAAAAGCTGAGTCCACGAAACGCCGGAGGCTGCAGGTGAACCGAAATACCAGATGCTACTGCTGTACTCTTACGGTCGCTCGCCATCCATCGGCCGCTCCTGGTGCTCGTTGGCTCTGCAGTTGGAGGACCTGGAATGTATCCGCGCATTTCCATGACCTGCCCCGCTTGGAATCAATCGCAGCGAGAAAATCCAATTTCCACCGCATTAACGATGGAGCCTGGAAAACCTGGGAACAGCGTCTTCTTCACCCGCGTTTTGCGCACGTTGGACGCCCGCACCAATCCTGAGCATTTGTCTCCTTCCTGCGTCTCCTTCCTGCGATTGTTTCCTTCGAAGAGTTTTTAAAACCTGCGTTTCCTTCTGCGTTTCCTTCCCTGTTTTTTCGGTCGCGCTGTAATTGCGTAACGGAACTGGAAGAAGCGACGCGGCCGATGCGTTGCGGCTGTGTGGAGGGCTTTGGCGATGGCCGGCGGGCTGAGATAGAATCTCCGGCGGGCGAGGCTGTCGAATGTGAGAGGCCTCAAAAGAAGTGCCCGAACGGCTTTTGCACAGCCGATCGGGCGGCCCCGAAGGGAGCAAGACCTCCCGTGGGACAGACGCAGTATAGCAGCGCGTCACCGTCATCACCGCCGGAAAACTTTTCGAATCGATTTCCACCACGCGTTTGTCTGCGGAAAGACTGTGGCCGGATCTTCGACGCGCGGTGCTGGAATCAGCGTTAACGTCAGGATCCCGAATGTCTGCGGCTGGTGCGTCGCTGGCAGGCGGCAAAGCGGCAGCGGTTGCGTCGCCAACAGCCCGAAGTTCGAAAGCAAAGAGCGACAGCCGCCATGGAAGCTCGTCAGCGCCGCACCTGTCCGGACCCACGTCCGTTGCCGATGCCTGAACCGGTTGCACCAATTGTACCGCCTGATCCACCCGTCGCGTGGTCACGCAGCAAAAAAAATCCGGGGCCAATTTGCGACCGCGTCGGCTGTTACGAATCGCCACGTCCGTCCTGCCGTTGTGCGGCTCGGTACTGCGGTTCGGACTGTCGCAATGCGATGCAGCGCGTGCGTGACCGTGAGCGAAAGTCCTTGTGGCGCAGGACATTCGTTGGACAGTACAAGCGTCAGCTCGAGGCACAGAAGAGGAAGACGGCGCGGCGTGTCTCGAAAGTCGATCGCACTTCAGCAGAGATCGGCGATCAGATGACAGCAGGTGCGGATGTGGTCCTGCCCTATCGGCCTCCGGCGGTTGACTCATTACCGTGTGGCGACCGAAAGGAGGACATCGACCATGATCCGGAAACGACTGTTGCTGCCCAATCGCGTGCGCCTCCCACCTCATGAAGGGTTTTCATGGGTGGGCCGCCGATTCCTGCACGACTACGCCGCGCGACTC
>JBBJME010000270.1:0-9754 GCA_037719765.1 Planctomycetaceae bacterium | reverse complement strand
TACGGAACTTCGTCCGATGTCACGATCAGTGGTGGAACGGCATTGGGTGATCTTGGTCTGATTACAGGGCAAACGGACACGGGGCGCGATGTCGTCGGCAGCTTTCTTGTCAACGGATTGTCCGAGGCTGCCGTCGGACGGGGCAGGACTCTTTCGGGCGATCCAAATAATGCGAACACGGCGGATCTTCAGGTCCAGGTGACACTTTCGACAGCTCAAATCGTAGCCGGCGTCGAGGGCACAATGAAAGTCTCACGCGGTCTGGCATCTTCGCTCGATCAGGTACTCGGAGACCTGCTGGAAGTGCAGGACGGTTTGCTTGCGTCAGTTGACGACGGCTTCGATCTTCAGCTGAAGAGTTTCCAAACGTCGATTGATCGCCAAAAGGCGACCTTCGACAGACAACAGGCGAATCTCCTGAAACAGTTCCAGGCGATGGAGTCTGCAATCAGTCAGTTGCAGTCCACCAGCAGCTATCTCGGCGGCCAACTGAGCAGCCTGCCGCAAATCGGCAGTTGATCACTTTTGGTAAACGGGCAACACGATCGATGAATCCGCATTTGAAGTACAAGTCCACTCAATCGCTCGCGTGGACGCGCATTGACATGCTGCTGTTGATTTATGATCAGGCGGTCACAGCCCTGACTGCAGGAACGCGCTTACTGGAACAGAACCGCGTCGCGGAATTGCCGCCGGTCAGCCTCAAGGCCATGCGATCTCTGCTGATGATTGCCGATGGCCTCAATCTGAATCATGGAGAACTGCCGGCTCAGGTGATGCGTCTGGTTGTGTTTTCACTCGATCAAATCAAGACGCAGTCACCCGCAGCATGGCAATCGGCCGCCGACGTGATCAGAAAGCTCCGCGAGGGATTTCAGGAAATCCAGGAGCAGGCTCGCAAGGACGAATACGAAGGCCGCATTCCGGCACTGGATGCTGTTGGTTGAGACGTGCACAAAAATGCAGGGACCGGTTTGATTGCATCCGGGCTGAGATTGAAACAGACTGCTGAGAACATGTCCCTCGCTGACACTCAGCAAATCGTTTTCCACCGCAAAGTCCACTGCCATGAAGCAAATCGCAAGACTGCTCGTTCTCGTCACGTTGATGAGTTCCGTGTCCTCAGCAGAAGACGCCTTTCGCTTGAAGGCACATCGCATCCTGTTCCTCGGCGACTCCATTACGGCCGCCGGGGAGTTCGTCAACATGATTGAAATGCAGTTGCGGCTGCAGTCAGTTGACCCGCTGCCGGAACTGGTGAACGCCGGACTTCCAAGTGAAGGCTGCACCGGGCTTTCAGAGCCAGACCACCCGTTTCCTCGTCCGGATGTCCATGAGCGGCTTGACCGAGCCCTCGCGGCAGTCAAACCAGACGTCGTTGTGGCCTGCTATGGCATGAACGATGGAATTGACTATCCATACAGCGAAGAACGCTTTCAGAAATATCAGGACGGCATCAATCGGCTGATTGAAAAGGTCCATGCGGCAGGGGCAAAACTGGTTCTGATGACGCCTCCGCCTTTTGATCCTCTGCAGCTGAAGGCTGAAGGCAAGCTGCGGCCGGAAGGGAGCGACAAATTCGCCTGGTTTGCAGTTTACGAGAACTACGATCAGGTCATTCAGAAATACGCAAGATGGATCCTCGAACAGAAGGACCGCGTTGACATGGTGATCGATCTCCACACTCCCATCAGCGCATTTTGGGAACAGCAGCGAAAGAAGGATCCCAAATTCACCGTCGCCCCTGACGGCGTACACTGTAACAGTACAGGGCATCAAACCATTGCCAAGGTGATCCTGAAAGCCTGGGGCGTTGATTCGTGGATGCCAATCAGCAACGAGATGACTCAGCTCGTCAATCAAAGAGGCGCGGTGCTCCACAATTCGTGGCTCAGTCGCATCGGTCACAAACGTCCGGGGATGGCGGCCGGATTGTCTTTGGAAGAAGCGAAGGCAAACGCAGCTGCGATCGACAGGCAACTCCAGCGACTGATCATGGATTAGTTTGAAGTCCACCGTTGCTTGAATCAGGGGCCCTCGTCCGTGTGCGGGCGGGGGATACCGTCCACCGAGGAAAGAAACGCGATCAGGGACATGATCTCATCTTCGCTCAGTGGCTCCAGTAAACCGTCGGGCATGTTGGAAGTCTTATGGTTGACGATCGTTTCAACTTCGGTGCGAGGAAATTCTGCTCGCATGCCGGTACTTGATACAATCGCCAGCGCATCTGCAGAGCTGGCTGACAACATTCCCGTAAGTGCCTTGCCGCTCTTCAGCACGATCGTTACCGTGGGATATTCTTCATTCAGTTCGTGTGACGGATACAATGTCGCATGCAGGATCTCGCGACGCTGCCGGCGCCATCCGAGTGTCGTCAGATCCGGACCCAGGTTTTCACCCGCTTTGCCGCGTCGATGGCACTTCTGACATCCGGCGCTTTGATAAACACGTTCCCCCTGTTGCCTCAGAGCTTCAGATGTTTTGAAAGTCCTGAGAACGGGTTCCAGAGTTGCCATCGTCCGCTTGCGTGCTGCGGCATCCACAGGCAACACGGCTGCCGGCTGGTCGGCGTATTCTTTGGCAAACCATTGCTGATACTTTTCCAGCGTCCATTCGCCGACTTCGGATTTCCTGAGCGGCACGCCGGTCCAGTGATGCAGCAGTCCGGTCGCCGCTGACTGCTGATCGACCGGAAGTGTCAGACCGATCAGAATCACCTGTCGAACCCATTGACCCTTGTTCGCGCGCGTGCGAAATCGCTGAAGCGCGTTCAGGACATCGACCGCTTCTTCTCCCTGAACGACGGGAAGTGAACGCACCATGTACCGCCAGTCCTGCAGGTCGGTGGGCCGGAGTGTCGTAGCGGCAGCCAATGCCTGCGCGGCGGAACCACGACGTTCGGGCGCGTTTTCAAACACCGAACGCACGTGGTCCATTGCGACTGTATCCTGTGACTTTGCGAGCGCCATCAACACTCGTTGTTGATCCACTGCAACGCGGACCTCCTGATCTTTTGCAAGTGCCTGATCAATGATGATCAATCGTCGAATCGCGTCCTCGTCCAATGCCTGACTGCTCAATGCCGTCACCTCCGCACCGAGAGCTGTCACATCGGTTTCCTGTGACGCGCCGGCGGCAAAGGCCAGGTTTGCCCGCAAAAGTCCGGCAAGCAATACAAGAAGTACGAATGGTCGTTGAATTGTCATTATTTGAAATCCCATGGTCCTGCCTGATCAATAATTTTCGCCGGCGTGTCCACACGGAAGGCAAGATAGTGAATTCCACGCCGGTTTACCGCTGAAGCGAGGACAGAAACGCCTGGCGTCGGCATTTTTGGCGCGAATCGCCTCCGGAGCGATGATGACCTCCCGTGCTTATTCGCTGACTCGTCCCAGCTACACTTGAGGACTGCGCACGAACACGGCACACTTCCGCTGTATTCTTTGCTCAAGTGAATCACCGACTGCAGAATTTGAGTCCTGATGACAAAACCGGTAACGACTGATGGCGACACGATGGCTTTACGATCGCTGTCGGCCGCAGAGCACATTATGATTCTGGCTGCAACAGGGGTGATTTTCGCAGCAATTCTGCAGGCGGAGCCGCTGCAAAGCGCCAACGATCGGTCTCGCTGGTCGACGGTGTGGTCGCTTGTCGAACGCGGCACGTTTCAAATTGACGAAATTGATTCTTATGCGCGGTGGTCTACGATCGACAAAGTGCGTTATCGATCAGGCGAGTCTGAACCGTGGCATTTCTACTCGTCAAAGCCTCCCCTGTTGTCCGTCATCGTGGCGGGGTTCTATGCGGTGGAACGCTGGACAATGGGGTTCGGTTTATTCAACCAGACGGCACTTGTGACTCGGGGGCTGTTGCTGATTGTGAATGGATTGCCGTTCTGGTTTGCGCTGCGTTCGTTGTGTCGCGGCCTGATCGTGCTGGATGCGTCATTTCCCGTACGGATGTTTGTCCTCGCGGTTGCCGGATTCGGTTCGATGCTGAATCCGTATTTGACGACACTCAACAACCACACACCAGCTGCCGCCACCACAATGTTTGCGATCACGACCGCAGTGGAAATTTTGGCCACTCGACTGCGTGCGACAACGATTACTGCCGTGTCCGCGCAACGGGGCCGACTTTTTGTGGCACTGGGATTCTTCGCTTCGCTGACTTGTTGCTTTGAACTCCCTGCTGCATTGCTGGGAGTCCTTTCGTTCATTCTGGCGGTGTTCATCGATCGCCGACTGACACTGACACGCTATCTCCCGGCAGCCGTCATTCCGCTTGCGGCCTTCTTTATCACAAACTGGATGGCAACCGGTGGCGTGAAACCGTTTTACGCGACGTACGGTTCCGACACCTACGTTTATGAACACAACGGTATCCCCAGTTACTGGACGAATCCGCGAGATCTTGATGCCAATCAGGAAACACCGCTCGTCTATTTGATTCACTGCGTGCTGGGCCATCACGGGCTGCTGTCGTTGACACCGGTGCTGTGTCTGTCCGTCTGTGGCTGGTTCATGACGCTGCGTGGGGGTGGAAATGCTGTCCGAAAGTGGATTATCCTCGCTGGTGCGGTCCTCACCGTAATCACGCTCGGCTTCTATCTGACGCGGACGCAGAACTACAACTATGGCGGAAATTCTGTCGGCTTGCGGTGGATGCTGTGGCTGTCGCCGTTCTGGTGGCTGGCCCTTGTGCCGATTGCCGAACGATTGAAGACTCGCACGACGCAGGTCATCGCAGGGCTCCTGCTGCTGGTATCGATCACTTCGGTGTCATGGTCGCTGCATCGCCCCTGGCGTCCTTCGTGGCTGTACGAACAGATGCAGGCTGCGGGTTGGATCAACTACCGCACGACCACAAAGCCATTTGATCCTCCTCGAACATCTGTGTTTGCCACCTGGCCTGACAAAGTCGGCGTATCGGCGGCCTGGCATAGCAGCGACCATGAACGATTGATCGTCACAACGGCCGAAAGTCCAATGGCCTCAGGCACGCGTGGCCGTGGAAGCAATCCCGGCGATTTTGTGTTCAGGATCGAATTAGAAGTTGGCGGACAAAAAACAGTGCTTCAGGAGATTCCCCGCGGATTCGGTGATACAACGCCTGAGTCACGCGCTGACGAACCGAACCTGTCGTTTCGAATCGCGAAGTTGAAAGAAATATTCGGAGTCGAAATGCTCGTCAGCGGGACTGTTGCCGGGGCCGGGTTATCAGTGCTCCCTGCCTCTGAAAACTCGTGGAGCGGCTACAACGCGGCAGGGACTAGCTGGGTTCCATCAGCAGCTGAACCCACGAAAGCATGGAAAGTCGAACGCGGTGCCGCTCGTGTGCTTGTCGATGATCCGACGTTCGGCAGATGCTGGCATCGTTGCGACGTGATGTATTGCGATCAGATGCCTTTCGGTGTACTGCAGTGGAAGACAACTGTCACGTCATACACAACCGGCGAGGTCCTGAGCACACAGACGTGGCTCGCTGAAGACCACTGACAAGTTCACCCGTTTCCTGCATCGCCTGGACTATTCCGCGAGAGCCAGTGGAGGGGGAGTTATTGAGTCTGCGTTCCCAGGATGAGCGGCCTGAAACTTCTGACGACTTCTGTCAACTCCGTGAGTCGTGCGATGACGTCACCCGGGCAATCTGCCGCATCGCCGGACTCCATCCTCCGTCGCAGCCATGTCACGGGACTCAGCAACACGGTGGACGCATCAAGCACCCGCAACAGACGTTGCTCCGGAGCACTCAGGATTCGAAGAGACTGATATTCTTCCACCGCGTTTTGCACGCGTGAGACATCCGTACCAAACCAACTTCGGAACAATCGTGCCAGATCGACCGTCACATGATCCGATGCGGCGGCGCTGAGATCGATAAGTCCCGTGACTTCGCAATCTGTAAACAACACGTGCGCCCGCCAGACATCCCGCAACACCGGTTGAACTGGAAATGCAATCATTGTCAGCGTCGTTAATTCCCGCTGTAACCAGGGCAACCAGGTCGTCAGCGCCTCACACAAAGGAACGGCAAGACAGCGAAATCGCTCGTCAGGATCCTCCCGGAACCGATGCTGCATTTTATTCAACAGTCCCGCCTGCAGTTCGTCGACAAGATTGAGTCGCCGCTGAACTGCTGGGGACGTTCGCGTCGCGTTCAGAAACCAATCATCTGGTCCGACGACGCGCACGGCCTCGGTCGCCATTTGATGAAATTGATTCAGCGCGATCAATGCGGATTTCAGATGAAGGGTTGTCAACTCATGTCCTGCCAGCGACAAACCGGGCATCCACGGTTCGATCTGCCAAAGACAGTCTTCTGCCTGCAGCCACGGCACGGCAGTGCGATTGACACCCTGATGGAATTGCGGTTCGGACTTCACGGGTATCAACGGCACCGGGATCAGTCGGCAACCAGACTGCGAAATGTGGTCCAGCAACCTATGGAGCCTTCTGATACGTTCCTGCGGCAAAGCGACTGATTTCGGGGTGCGGCGAATGGCTAGTCCGCGACCGTCAGTTGTCGTCGCACGCATCACAGCCGCACCGCTGAATCCACCACTCACGGCAGTCGTATGGAGAATTGTCAGGTCGTAAGCACGCTGCACGAAATGTGGAATGCCTGGGTATTGAAACAGCATTGTCATGCGATTCACATTCTCACACCTGTCACGGGCGTATGGTATGTGGCGTGCTGACAGCACACTGACGATTATCGAAGAGATTTAGATAGAATACTGTGGCATCCGCGGGAACATTTGCGATGACTCGCGACGCTGTGGCATCGATTTTTGCGGGCAAGGATTCCCATTCCCGGTCCTGCCATTTTCCAGTTGAACGTGTGAAACAAGGTTTAGCATTCACGATCGGAACTTCAGACGAAAATGTCGCCCACGCTTCGGCATCGCGAATTCCATGTTCCATAATCGTCGCCAAGATGCGAGTCGGCTTGCCCTTGCATGTCTGTCCCGCATAGTAAATCGCTTTCACGCCCTCGACCTGCAGGTTATCCACCGGGAATACTTCCGGTGCACTTGATAACGATGCAAGATCAAACTGGACGCCGGATTTCTCGCTCGATGCAGCTGCGTCCTGAGCCACTAACGCAGAATGCGGGATAGCAGACAGAAGGGCAATGAGAGGCAGCAGACTTCGTGAGCAGCGGGCAAGCAAAAACATTTCTGGCTTTCGGCGATATAGAATAAAAGTCTACTGATGTGGTACAGAGTATCTCGAACCTGCATGTTTGGCGAGCGGTCTGGGTCAGCCCACCGGTACGTTGTGATTCGTCTGCAAGAACCGTAAGCCACAGGAATCGCATCGTACCGGCAAGCTGACGCATGCCGCTCGCGGGGTCAAGTCATGCGAGTCCGGCCAGTTTCCTTCCGGTCCAGAACGCGCCGAGCAGCACCACGATCATGCTGCCCCAGGCGGGGTGGCTCCAGAGGCGGAAGCGGCGGATGATGGCGTCGGGTTCGGGCATCGCAGCGATGCGGGTGACGAGGGTCTGGATCTCGGAGACCGTCGCAAGTTCTCCGCGCGTGACCTGAGCAATTTCTTTTAACACATCCGCGCGGGCGGGTTGGCCGATGAGTTCTTTTTCCTGGCCAAGGACGGCGATGATGGTCTCAAGCCGTCCGCCGGTTTCGGCACAACTGGTGACGAGTTTGTACTGACCTCCTTCGGTTGGGACGATTGTTCCCGTGAACAGCCCCCACGAATCTTCGCCAGCGGGGGACAGTCGCACGGAATCTGTCTGACCGGACGGCGACACGATCTGCACGACGACGGTGCCGGCTCGCAGCGGATCTCCGGCGGTACTCATCACATTGACGTTGAGGGTCAGCACGTTGCCGGCTTCCGGGCGGTCTGGCGAATAGAACAACCGCATGGATTCGCCCTGTGACATATTTCGCTGATATGCCATCCAGCGCACCACCTGGCCCCAGAAGCGATAGTGATACAAGTCCTCCACGCCCTTTCGCCAGCGCCATGCACCGTCCGTGCCCATGAACAGCACTTTGCCGGTGCCAATCGTGCGAGTTACGATCAGAGGGACTCGGCCAAACGAAGTGGAATCGGAATCATGTGTCGCCAACACCTGCGAGCCGATTTTGGCCCGCTGAGCCGCCGCGTGCCACTGGAATCCAGGCAGCGCATTCCAGACTCGTTCATTCTCATTGTCGTCGGGTTCCAGACGAGTCAGCAGGCTGCGGCGTCCAGCTTCGGTCAGTGAGAACCGAGCCGGGCGCGTTGAACCGTGGCCTTTCGGATTCGCCTGATCGAGCACCACCGGAAGCAGTTCATCCAGTTCACTGGTTTGCAGTGAATTCTGATAGCCTCGGAAGCCAGGCAGGAATACCAATCCGCCCGCCTGGCTGCGAACAAGCTGTCTCAGGTTGACGCAATCCTGCGGCGTGAGCTGCTTTGAACCAATCCCAACGTCGCCCAGAAACACTACGTCGTATTCGAACAGTTCTTTCTCCGTCGGAAATTGATCAACATACCCGCGACCGCCGCCGACGCCTTCCAGATCCGGATGAAACAACAGACAGTTCACTTCGACACCCGGATCACGCTCCAGCGCATTTCGCAGGTAGCGATATTCCCAGCGAGGATACGATTCAACCAACAGCACCTTCAGTTCTTCATCGCGAATCGTGATCGGAATTGTGAGTTTGTTGTTATCTGGCAGTGTTTCGATTTCATCGACGGGGATTTCAAGCGTCAGAGAATACTCGCCGGTCTTCTCTGGTTTCCAGTCGAGCGTGTCCTGCTGCTGCCCCATGCCGGCGACGCGCACTGTCTTTTCGATTGTTTCTCCGCGAGTTCCACTTAGCGACACCTTGACGTCGCGATCCGCTGGCAGCCAGCTGATGATTCGGAAGGGTAGCCGCAGAGACTTGTGGACGACGCCAAACGTCGGTGCATCTGAGGCCGCGAGTTGCATGTCGGGCAGTCGTTCTTCACTGCCCACTCCGACAGCAAATACGGGTACATTCCTGACTCGCAATGCGGACGCGGCTGTTCCGGGAGATTGTCCGATGTTCCAGTCGCCATCGGATAATAACACCACGCCTCGAAGATTAGGGTATTTGTCGGCGGTGGATTGCAGTGCGGTGTTCAGATCGGTTCCTTTCTCACCGGTTGGCGGCTGCGAAGAAAACGATTCGAACACAATATTCATACGGCCATCGAGTGGCTTCCAAAGTTCCGGCCGGATGACCGGTGCCACTGCATCGGCTCGCGATTTTGGCTTTTCGGAAGGTGCCTGTGGATTGATGACATCCTGAGTCTGCATGCTGCCTGAGACATCGTGCAGCACGACGAGAGTGGGTTGCTCCCGCGGCTTGATCTCCTGAGTGAATTCCGGTTGATTGAGCGTGATCAGGACCAGCGTGATGAGTGCAAACCGAAAGATCTCAAGCCACATCATCGACCGTGAATATCCGCTGCGCCGCCAACTGATAAAACAACAAATCGCCGCCGCGATCAGTACGACCGTGGTGATGATGAGTGTGGCGAATGTCCAGACGAACGTCATGTGGTTTTCGTTTTCAAGGCGTTCATGTTTGTTCGTGTGCCGCAATGGGGCAGCGGATACCAGCCCAGGGCAAGCGAATCCGCATCAGCGGTTCGCGCCGCCCTGGGTTTGTGTTGGTGATGGAGATTTGCCCCGACGGGGCACGGGAATCTTTGCCATGTCAATTTCCTGTGCCCATTCAGGGCACGTTTCAAATGTCATTGTC
>JBBJME010000269.1:0-9765 GCA_037719765.1 Planctomycetaceae bacterium | reverse complement strand
GTCCCCCAAGACGGCAGCGGGAATTGGCAGTCCTTCGTCTTCGCGGTAATAACGGTCGTGAACCACCTGTAATGTTGCGTGAATGGACGTGTGCAGGATTTCAGCCTGACGCCGAGCCTGCAGCGTTGCCGCACGTGGAATTGTGCCTGATCCCTTATCAACACTCTCGGTGGGCGACGCTTCGTCAGCAGAGACATCGACGCATTGCATGATGCGATTGATGGTGCGCAACGCATCGTCTGGGCGCGTCAGCCGCAGGAATTCTTTGAGCGTGCCATTGTCGATATGGATGGACACACCGTCGAGACCACGGGCGAATGCAAGGAAGGCATGGACATCAATTACGAAAGTCGATGGAGCTACCATCCACTGCTGATATCGCTCGCGAATACGAAGGAACCGCTGCGAATCATGAACAGACCCGGCAATCGCCCCAGTCATGAAGGCGCGGCCGCCTACGTCGATAGTGTCATCGTGATGCTCAAGAGCAACGGCTGGAGATCGATCCTGCTGCGGGGAGATACTGACTTCAGCCAGACGGAGCATCTCGACCGCTGGGACCGCGGAGGCGTGCAGTTTCATTTCGGTTATGACGCGACTCCGAATCTCAAGAAAATTGCTCAGGAATTACCCACATCGGCATGGACAAGACTGGATCGACCCAGCGGCGTTCGACTGACTGACAAACGTCGCCAAAAACCTGAGCGTGTGAAAGAACAAATCGTCATCGCTCGTGAGTTCAAGAACATCAAACTGCTGAGCGAGGACATTGCGGAGTTTGAATATCAGCCACGAGCCTGTGGCCAGATGTATCGCATGGTTGTGATTCGCAAGAACCTGTCGGTCGAGCAAGGCGACAGAGTGCTGTACCCCGACATTCGCTACTTCTTCTATATCACGAACGATCGTATGCTTTCGGCTGAGGACGTTGTGTTCTCCTGCAACGATCGCTGCGACCAGGAGAATCTGATTGAGCAGCTGTCGAATGGTCCTCGCGCGTTTCAGGCTCCTGTCGATAATCTGATGAGCAATTGGGGTTACATGCTGATGGGTTCCCTGGCATGGACGTTGAAAGCATGGCTGGCACTGTGGCTTCCGGAATCCGGTCGGTGGAAGGATCGTCGTCAATCAGAAAAATCTCGCCTGCTGAAAATGGAATTCCGTACGTTCGTGAACACGATGATGCGGGTCCCGTGTCAGATCGTTCGGACCGGTCGCCGTATTTACTGTCGGGTTCTGAGCTGGAACGATTCTCAGCCAACGTTCTGGCGTCTCGTCGAAGCACTGCGGTGTTAGCGAGTGTCCCGATCATTCGCGTACGGTCGTCGAATGATCGGAATATAATGACGCTCGGTGCGTCGCCTGTCTTATGTCTTCGCCGTCACATTTCACCGCTGCTGTGCTGCTCAGAATCGTCCCCGCTTATGCCGCTCCTAACTCAAAGTCACCCCGGCGACTCGCTCGTTTCTGTCTGCCGCTGCGCAATTTTTGACCCCGAAAAGCCGTGAGGAGGTCGCTTGTTTAAGGCCTAGTGACGTGGCGGGCTGCAAGCGGGAGGTGCAGCTCGTTGACGAATAGCGTAGCAAAAACGAATCGGAATAATCCTGACTGGCTGCGAAAGGCCGCATTGGCTGAGGCTGAGCATAATTCAGTGTCCGTGGGCGGCCTTGCGGTGCGTCTTGGAGTTCTGCAGCCTTTTGACCTTCGACCGAGTGTTTTCGCTCAATTTGTAGAGTTTGGACGGCGTCGCTTGAGGTTGAATTTGGAAGAACTGGCGGCTCAGGCGGACGTGGACATTGAGGAGCTTGTCCTGATTGAACGCGGTGAATGCGACACCCCAAGTGCTCGAACAGTGCATAATCTGGCTCAGGCATTTCATTTACCTGCTGGCGCGGTTGCTGAGGTCGCAGGTTTGGTTCGAGTGCGGAATAAACGACTCGATCACGCTGCTTATCTCTTTGCAGTTCGTTCAGAACCAACGGCAGTGCTCACGGTAGAGGAAGAACAGGCCTATCAGGAATTTGTGAAGGTGGTTGTCGAATCTTCTGTATCGGAGTAAAAGTACGTATCCTTTGAAAAGCCGACGATTCGTTATTTTGTGGTCTCAGAATCTTTTTCAAATGAGTTCAACCAGATAGGCTCTGAAGGAATCTTCAAAGGAATCGGCGCCATATGTTCCGCAAGAAAGCGCGGACCGCTGGCAGATGAAGAAGTGGCTATTCGCAACGACAATGGTACGTCTCATCGCTTCCATGTGGAGTGCGTTTCAAACACATACGATGTGTTGACCCTTGGAACCAGTCTCGGAGTTTCGACATCGACGATTTCCGTGACTCAGTGACAATTTCCTCACCAATCTGCAGTTCGCCGTCGCTCCGCCTTAGCGCGTCACAGGTGCGGTCGGTTTGAGACGGTTGGGGCACGGGTTCTGGAATGGCAGTTGGCCACCACGCCAGGCACCTTTCGCTTCGTGTTCGAGTTCCGCGTACTTCTTTGCGAGTTCCAATACGGCGTCGTCGCTCTCGTCAACGTGCAGCGAGAGCCAATCGCCTTCGACGCCTTTCTTCGCCACTCGAATGCCGGCCGCCAGTCGTCCACGATGATCGCCGCCGGCACAGTCTGCGGCGATCAGCGCTGCCATGAGCCGGTCGGCCAGGCTTCCTTCGGTGTCTTCACAGGCCGCCGCCATGGCCACGACGACACTGCGTCCCGTGAGCGTGTTGCCCTGACAACTGTAATGGCGACCAGTCATCGCGGCCCAGTAACGGCTGTCAACTCCGGCGTTCGTCGGATTGTGGACGGCCGTTCGTCCCTGCATGTCGATAATCGCGAGCTGCCGCTGCTCGGCGTCCATGTCGTCCTGAAGTAATTTATGGAGGACTGCCTCCGGGCTCTGCCCCTGCTGGAGCATGTCCAGCGCAGGCTCGCCCCACTTCGGTACATGATAATGCTGCGTGCAAAACGCACCGACGTCAGCTCGCACATACGGCACAACTCGACCAACCGCTGGGTACTTGCTGGCGACAGCGGCGCCGCAAACACGGCTCTCCGGATCGACCGCGACGATCGAAAACGTTGCCGTAATCTCGGGCTTGCCCGAGTTCGACGCTGCCTGCAATCTGGTACCTGGCATCGTCCTCTGGATCGAATTGCCGGTCGTGTTTTCCTCGTCAGGAGTTTCGGCACGTACGACGCCCGGCAGCGTCAAGCCACCGATCGCCAGCGTACCGAATTTGAAAAACTCGCGACGGCTCGCGACGTCAATGAGCCCGCGTTTCATGCCGAACAGCTTCCACATGTCGGTTTCAACCTTCTTTAAAAGCCATCACTGAATTGTCGTAAAGTGTGTGAAGCGCAGCAGAATACATCGCATTGTTACAGACGATTATGGTGCGTTGCGCATTGCTGCACGCAACCTACTGTATTACAGATCTCTGGTCGATTGTGGCCGCAGTCATTCTTCTGTACCATCACACGGTTCGTAATCAATGCACTTGATGCGTCTCTGCTTCAGAAAAACGCAGCTCAGGGGGAACGCAAGGATGACTGGCGCACGACGTCACCAACGCATTTTGCGTGTTTGTCTTGCCCTGCTTATGCTCATGGAAAATCTGACCATTGTTCGCGCAGGAAGTACCTGTCGATCCGGTGGCGACGCGCGAGTACGCCGTAGCGCTGGGGTTTCAGAAGAAGAAGCTCTTTGATCAGGCGTCCGTTCGCTGGACGCAGTTCATTGCGAAGTACGCCAGCGACAGTCGCATCGCCCACGCGCACTACCATCTGGGCGTTTGTCAGCTGCAATCCGGCAAACCCGAAGCGGCCGAGACGTTTCGCAGGATCCTGAGCCAGTTCGCGACATTTGAACAGCGCGATGCGGTGCAGTTCAATCTGGGACTTGCGCTGTACAACGCGGCACTGGCATCGAAAAAGCCGGATGACTTTCGTGCGGCCTCGGTGGAATTCGCGAAGGTGTCGACGGATTACGGTCCGAGTACGCACGTTCCGGCGTCTCTGTACTATCAGGCAGAAAGCATCTTTCAGGCAGGTGACCAGGCAGGGCGATTGGGATCTATCAGAGGCTGATCGCGCAACATAGTCAAAGTCCGCTGTTGCCGACAGCCCTGTTCTGGCGCTGGCCACGACGCAGCAGGATGTTGGACAAAAGGTTGAGGCGGTTCAGACGTATCGCACGTTTCTTGAGAAGGCTCCCGGTGACACCAGGGCAGCGGAATGTCGGCTGCGGCTTGGCCTCGCACTTATGGCACTGGAAAAGCACGGGGAAGCTGAGACGGAATTCGCAACCGCGGCCGGAGTGAAGGAATTCGCGATGGCTGATCTCGCGCTCTTCCATCAGGCGCGATCGAAGCGCGAACAGAATCAGTTACCCCAGGCGGCAGATCTGTTCGAATCACTGCCAAAAAAGTTTGAGAAGAGCGACCACGTTTCGGTGGCGCTGCTTGAAGGCGGCAAGTGCCGGTTTTTCGCGAATCAGTTGCCGCAGGCGAAGATCGCATTCACATTGGCCGTCGAGACAAAGAAGAATGAATCGGCGGAAGCCGCGTGGTGGCTCGGACGCACCATGCTTCAGCTGAAGGAGTCACCGGCGGCAATCGGCATTCTCGACAAAGCGATCATCGACTGGCCGCAGAGCGAATTCGTTCCCGATCTGCACTTCACGCGAATTGAGGCCATCTACGACGACGAAAAACGACGACCTGAAACGGTCGCGCTGTACGCTCAGTTCGCCGACAGGTTTGCGACCGATGAACTCGCCGCTGACGCCCGCTATCGATCGGCGTTGACGGCCCTGCAGCTCAACGATCTGCCGAGCGCCATGCAGCAGAGTGATGCGTTTCTGAGCAATCCGATCTTCGCAAAGCATGTCCTGTTGCCCGATGCCTTGTTTATCGCTGCCGAAAGTCGAATCACAGGAGATGCGCCGGACTTCACGAAAGCGGAAGCGTTGTATCGACGACTGGTTGGCGAGTTTCCTGAACATTCACGCGCGCCTCGCTCTCACCTTCGTGTCGGGCTGTGCCTGTTTTCACGCGATCAGCACGATCCGGCGATCGCGTTTTTGAATTCCTCGCTGCCGAAATTGAAAGAGCCGGAACTGCTGGCGGAAGCGCAGTTCCTGACTGGACTCAGCTACCTGAGTTCAAATCGTCCGGCAGAAGCCGTGACCGCGTTGCAAGCGTCGCGGCAATCAAAGGGCGACTGGGATCGGGGCGATGAAGTGTTACTGGCACTCGCGAAGGCTCTCGTCGATACAAAGCAACCGGATCCGGCCGTAGCAGAACTCAATCGATTGAACCAGCAGTATCCGAACAGCGAGTTCGGGGACCGCGCGTGGTTTCAGCACGGAGAGATCCAGGCCCAGCAGAAGAAGTTTGATCCGGCTGTCGCAGCGTTCCAGCAGGTGATTGCCCGATTTTCTGCCAGTGAGTTTGCTCCTCGGGCGTCCTACGGTTCCGCGGCGTCTCTGTTTGACAAGGGAGATTATGCCGGTGCCATCAATCAGCTGAACGAGCTGCTTTCAAAGTTCGCGAGTTCGGACGTCGCGGCCAATGCACTTTACCTGCGCGGCCTTTGCCAGCACCGCCAAAAGAACTTTGCCGCTGCGATCAATGATCTTCAGGAGTACCTCAAACGCAATCCAGCGGATGAAAACGCGAAGCTCGATGCACAGTATTCTCTCGCTCTCTGCCACGCCGGACTGAAGCAGCACGACCAGACGATCCAGATTGCCAATGATCTGCTCAAAGCCAAACCCGACTACTCTGCTGCCGACAAGGTTAGATACGAACTGGCGTTTGCATATTCGGAAACCGGCAAAGCAAAGGAAGCGGCCGATGCGTTCCGCGACCTGGCAGCAAAGTTTCCGGACAGCGAACTCGCACCAGAGTGCTGGCTGCGGGTCAGTGATTTTCATTCGTCACAACAGCAGTTTACGGAAAGTATCGCGGCGTGTGATCAGGGTCTTGCAAAGGCGAAAGACGCAAAACTGCGGGAGCGGCTCCAGTACCAAAAAGGCGCGTCACAGTTTTCGATGAACGCATTCCCGCAGGCGGTGGTCACTCTGCAGACTCAGATCAGCGAACATCCCAGTGGTGACCTGCTGATCGACGCAACATGGCTCCTGGCTGAGAGCTTCTTTCGGGAGAAGAAGTATCAGGATTCGCTTGCGTGGTATCAGAAGACGATCGATGCGAAGTCAGAGGCCTATCACGCGAGGGCACTGTATCGAATGGGCACATGCACAAACGAACTGAAACAGTGGCCGCTCGCTCAGCAGCACTTCGATGCGATGACAAAACAATTTCCGAAATTCGAACAGATCAGCGAGGCCCGCTACGGCCTGGGGTTTGCTCTGCAGAATCAGAATCAGCTTGATCAGGCAATCCAGGTCTATGATCAGGTCACCAAAGAAACAAACACAGAAACCGCCGCGAAGGCCAGATTCATGATGGGGGAATGTGCGTTTGCGCAGAAGAAATACGATGTCGCGTGGCAGCATTTTCTGGAAGCAGCACTCGGATATCCTTATCCCGAATGGCAGGCACTTGGCCAGTTCGAAGCCGGTCGCTGTTTCATCGAGCTGAACATGCCCGACAAAGCCCGCGAGTCGCTGCAAACGGTGATCGATAAGTTTCCAAAACATCCGCGAGCCAATGACGCGGCAAATCTGCTTGCCGGACTGAAAGAGGTCGACAAATGACACCGTGGAATCATCGCATCGCAATCGTATCGACGGTCCTGTTGCTGGCATTGTTCGGACCAATACTGTCAGGTGACGAGTCTGCAGAAAACACGACCGTACCACCGGCTGCAGAAGCCGCAGCGGAACAGACGCCGGCAGATGAGTCCATTTTGGACCTGATCATGGGCACCGGCCTCACGGGGCTTGCATTCGTAGTCGCACTGGGACTTTTTTCATTCATTGCGGTGACCGTTGCGATCGAACGGCTGGTCAACACACGCCGTGCGTACATTGTGCCGTCGAGCTTTGTCAGCGAACTAAAGAAGGTGGTTGAATCCGATCATTCAACTCCGATGGACTTGAAAACCCTCTGTGACAGACATGATGCGACCGTGGCCACGATTCTCCTGGCTGGCGTCCAACGCGCCGGTCGGCCGCTCCCTGAGATCGAAAAAGCGATGGAAGACGCGGCCGCCCGTGAAATGGGAGCGTTGCGCAGCAAGGTGCGTCCACTGGCAGTGGCTGGCAGCGTGTCTCCGCTTGTCGGACTGCTCGGTACTGTTGTCGGCATGATCATTGCTTTCAAAACGGCCAGCCAGGCGGGGCTGGGCAAGGGAGAAATGCTTGCCCAGGGAATTTACATGGCTCTGGTCACCACGGCTGCCGGCCTCTTAATTGCCATTCCGTCGATGTTGTGCGCCGCGTACTTCAACGGGAGACTGGAGAAGTACTTTCGCGAAATTGACGAAGCTCTGATGCCCGCATTTCGGTGCTTTGCGCGAGTCGAAAACCGTGTCGCCAGCGCCCCGCAGGCCGAGGGCAATAACGACACAGGAAGTTTGCGGCCGATTGACAAACTGATGGCAATGAAATAACGGTCACGGCTGAACCCCTGGCACGAAACAGAGCGCATTATGAAACTACCTATCGACACAAACGATTTTGCAGGTCCGGATCTGACCCCGGTGATCGATGTCGTGTTTCTGCTGCTGATCTTTTTTCTGGTCGCCACCAGGTACGATCAGGAAGAACGCGAACTGGATGTCGTGCTGCCGGAAGTCACGCAGGCACAGCCGCTGTCGATGACTCCCGAACTCGTCGTCAACGTGCTGCGGGACGGTCAATATAGAATTGTGCAGAGCGAAGTCAGCGAACAGCAACTGGGCAGAATCATCCACGAATCACACAGGAACAATCCACAACAGTCGGTGCTGATTCGAGGCGATGGTGAGGTTGCGCTCAAGCACGCCGTCCGTGTGATGGGGCTGTGCAACGAAGTTGGAATGGACTACCGAATTGCGGCACAGGAAGAACGTTAGCACCCTGTTATTCACTCGATTTCAACAGGACCTCGTGATGGCTAACACGCCCGCAAACGAAACCCCTTCAAAGCCACGCGGTCCGGTGATGGTGTTTCTGGACTTTATTGAGTGGCTCGGCAACAAACTGCCTGATCCTGCCGTACTGTTCGTGCTGGGCATTCTGATTATCTGGATGATGTCGGCCGTTTGTTCATCAATTCCATTTACGGAAACGCTGCCGGGAAAGACGGAGCCCATTCAGATCGTCAATATGCTCACGCTGGAAAAGCTGGCGGAGTTCCTTTCCACGATGACGGAAAGCTTCGTCGGTTTTCATCCGCTGGGAGTTGTACTGGTGGCCATGCTGGGCGTGGGCGTGGCTGATCATTCCGGATTCATCAGTGCTCTGCTCAAGACGTTGCTCACATTCACGCCGAAGTTTTTGCTGACGCCAATGGTGGTGCTGGTCGCCGTGCTCAGTCACACCGCAGCAGATGCCGGATACGTCGTCGTCATTCCTCTGGCGGGAATCATCTTCTATGCCGCAGGCCGCCATCCCCTTGCGGGAATTGCCGCCGGGTTTGCCGGCGTCAGCGGAGGCTTCAGCGCAAATCTGATTCCGTGCGGTATTGATCCGCTGCTGGCTGGTCTGACGACAACGTCAGCTCAACTTGTCGATAAAGAATACATCGTCAATCCGCTTTGCAACTGGTACTTCACCGGTGCTTCGAGCTTTCTGATCGTGGCCCTCGGATGGCTGATTACGGACTATGTGATCGAACCCAAGCTGCGCTCGTCCGTAATCGACGGCGATCCGGATGACATGCCAAAACTTCCTGAACTCACCCGCCGCGACAATCTGGGAATCGTCTGCGCCGTTGCTTCGATCGTGGTGTGCGGCGGACTTCTGGCATGGTGGGCACTGATGCCCGGCTCATCTCTGCAGGCCACTCCTCCGGAAGGTGAAAACTGGGAACTCTATCGTCGATTGACATCACTCAAACCGCCCGCAGCGAAATTGATGGGATCAATTGTGCCGCTGATCTTTATCTTCTTCCTGATTCCGGGCCTTGTCCACGGATTCATTTCCGGCACATTCAAGACGCATCGAGACGCGATCAAAGGGATGAGCAAGGCGATGGAGTCGATGGGGTATTATCTGGTACTGGTGTTCTTCGCCGCGCTGTTCATTGCCTCGTTTTCGCAGTCCGGATTCGGAGCCCTGCTGGCCGTGAAAGGTGCAAATTTTCTGAAGAGCACGAATGCACCCCCGGCTGTGACCATTGCCGGCATCATTCTGCTGACAGCCATGATCAATCTTCTGATCGGATCCGCATCGGCTAAGTGGGCGATGCTGTCGCCGATCTTCGTCCCGATGCTGATGATCCTTGGGATTTCGCCCGAATTCACTCAGGCCGCCTATCGGGTCGGCGACTCAACCACCAATATCATCACGCCGATGATGCCGTATTTTCCGCTCGTCGTTGTGTTCTGCCAGCGCTATGTGAAGAGCACCGGTATCGGGACGGTCACCTCGATCATGCTGCCGTATTCAATTACGTTCCTGACAGTGTGGTCCGCGTTTCTGTTCGTGTATTGGCAACTCGGCCTGCCGCTTGGTATTCAGGGCGGTTACGAATATACGGTGCCGGCAGTTGTGCCTCTCTGATGAATCGCGATAGACTGACGCTTGAGTTCTTCGATCGGCATCATCTGGATGTCGCCAGGGATATGATCGGCACGCATCTGCATTGGGATGGCGTT
>JBBJME010000075.1:0-27937 GCA_037719765.1 Planctomycetaceae bacterium | reverse complement strand
ACTTCCTGATGCAAGTCCTTGGTATCAAAGCTACTTAGTGTGCGCTGGCCTTGCCACCTTCCGCCATGGCTCATCATGGCAATTGAAGTGATGGCGATCATTGCAATTGCCATCGTTGTCTTCGATCGATTTGTTACATGTTCAAAGTCGAAGTACCTACACGCATGCTTCGGTCGTGAAAGGCTTCGACACTGGCATTTTCAAATGTTCCTTGACGGAGCCCTTCTCTGCATCGCCGACAAAACATTGCAGGCGGGCAAGATTACTGGGCGACTCACACGTTTTGATACATCCCACCTTGATCTCGAAGGTGCCAGTACCACCTTTATCGAACGTCCCGCTTCACCCGCGTTGATGTTCCATCCCTTCACTGCATACTCAGTTCCTGAGATTGCAACCGAAGTCTTTAATGCACTCGAAACTTTACGGTTTGAGCATCAAGCTCAATATGCCGCGCGCCGGATAAATCGCCCAGGCAATCCTCACGTTCCAACAATGCGAGAGGGCGAGAATTGGTCCGAAACACTTGCAAAACTGTCCCTCCTCGGAGCAGTGTTGATACCGATTGTGCAGTTAATTCTGATGGCGGTGAAGCGCCGCGAGTTTGAGCAGGGATTCCAAATTACTCACTCAGCACTCTCGGCCTCAGCTCTACTTCTAATCGCTGTTAGTGCAACCGCGCGCGCCTACCGCACCGGTCTAACCCTGCCTGAAGAGCTGGAATCCTATGAAGACTATGTCTCACATGTTGAGGTGCTCAAAACTCGCTTGGAGTCTGCTGACAATGCCAGAAAACAAGAACTTCTGCGAGATCTCGAACTTGAGGCGGAGCGTGAATTGCAACGATTCCTCCGAATGAAGGAAAAGGCATCGTTTCTTGCATAGCATCAACACAAAGTTTTCAATCGAACACCTCGGAGCCGGTCGTGCACCCTAAAAAAATAGTATTCATTAGCTATAAACAAGCTGAAGCGGATGAGTTGGCGGACGAGATCTTTAACTACCTCAATATGCGCGGGCATAAGGTTTACTTAGACAAGCATTGCAACCACACGGCAGTGCCGTGGCTGGATAATTGTTTCGGTTTCATTGAGGAATGTGACTTTTTTGTTGCACTGTTCAGCAAACCGAACGGTGACAAAAATGCGAAAGAAGGTATTTTAGTAAAAGAACGACGTGCCGCGCATCAATCCAACAAGGTTGTAATACCCGTTTTGGCGTCTAATGACGCCCAATGCGACTTGATTAGCAATCAGTTTCAAATTGTTAATATGTCGCACAAAGAGAATCGGGAAGACTCCCTGAAACTCTTGGCGCGAATCATAGAAGAAGGGACACCGCGAACTTCCTTAGATAATGCAATTATTGATTGTGGTCACGATCCAGAAGCGAGTGGCGAGGAGCAGCTGTTTGAGTTTAGCGACAAGCCACTTAAACAAGGGGCATTTTCTTATGTTACAAGAATATGCGACGCCGATTTGGCGAATGCAGCTTCCTCGCACTTCGGTGTCTACATTACGGGCCCATCGGGGCTTGGGAAGACCAGCTTGCAAAAGCAGGTTGGAAAGATGCTGCCGAATGATTGGTGCGCGGTCTTTCTCCCAACAGCAATCTTTCGAACTGATGATCCGAAGTTATTCTTAGACGGGATTTTCGAGAAGGTGACAATGGCCTATGAGGCACCTGTGAGAGACTTCTCCCAGTTGGCTATGGTGGTTGAAAGAGGAAAGCCTTGTGCACTGCTTATAGATGAGATTGGTGTACTTGATCTGAATGTTCTAGAGACGCTTTTACCGGGCATTTACGAAATGCATGAGAATCAACCGGAGAGATTTAGAGTTGTTGCCACAATTTCTAACGACAGGCGTGAAAATGCAACACTTGAGATGACACTACGGGACAGACTTGCAAAAGCACGGAAGGACGATCGGGAGCGAACAAGTGTACTGATTTCAAACGAGAAATACGTCAAGATGTGGGCAAGAGTTCAAGTCTCTGAATTTAGCAAAGACAACGCTTTGGAATTAATACAAAGGTTGCCGAGAAGATTGATTCCGTACGTGTCGAATCACCTCGACATGGCATTTAACCCAAGGCCAGCGCGCACATTAGGCCAATTTGGTAAAATGGGTAGTTGCGCCACTGAGTCATTTTGAGTATACCTCCGCAGCATACGAATTGTCATCGCATGCTATGGAAAGAAACTCATGCCACGGTCAGATGTTAGTATTGGGCTTAGTGAAGTCGTTTGTCATTTTGAAAAGTTGGAAGATCCTCGATCGACGATCAATCGGCTGCACCCGTTGCCAAGTATCCTCACGATTGCCTTGATGGGCGTCCTTGCCGGAGCCGATGGACCGACCGGAATTTTCAAGTGGGCGGTCGCAAAGAAAGATCTACTGCGGCAAGCACTCGATCTGCCGCATGGGATTCCTTCACGAGATGTGATCCGACGAGTGTTGTCTGCCGTGAAAGTCGATGCGTTTCAATCCTGTTTTGTCTGCTGGCTGAACTCGCTGCGTGATGCGGCGATGGAGAAGGCTGGCATCAGTGCTGAGGAAAAGACTCACATGGCGATCGACGGCAAGACGATGAAGGGCAGTCACAATCGCGCGAAGGGACTCGGCCCAATGCACATGGTGAGTGCCTGGTTGTCGGAATTCGGACTGACGCTGGCACAAGTTGCCACGGAAGCAAAATCCAATGAAATTACAGCGATTCCGGAACTCATGAGACTCATCGATCTGAAAGGTGCCATCATCACGATTGATGCGATGGGGACTCAAACCGCCATCGCCGATCAGATCGTTGCAGGCGAAGGTGATTACATTCTGGCATTGAAAGCCAATCAGGACAGCCTGTTTCAACAAGTGATGAATTACGTCGATGAACACATCAGCGATGACTTCCCGGGTGTCCCCTCGCAGCGCCTGGAAGAAGCCGCAAAGAAGGGGCATGGTCGATCGGATTCACGCACTTATCTGCAGTTTGAAGTTCCCAATACTTTCACGGCGACGTCGCGATGGAAGGGTCTGAAGACGATCGGTGTGGTTGTCTATCAGAGCATTGTGAAGGGCGAAGAGAAGATTGATATTCGCTATTTCATCAGCAGCCTGCCACTTGGAATCGAGCAGTTTTCCAAGGCTGTTCGCAAGCACTGGGGAATCGAAACGACATGTCACTGGAGTCTCGATGTCACTTACGGAGAAGACGGATTGAGAACTCGCCAAAGGACAATCGCCGAAAATCTAGCATGGCTCCGACGCTTCACTTTGTCCCTGCTGAAACAACATCCCGGCAAAGATAGCCTCGCGATGAAGCGTCGAATCTGCGGCTGGAATGATGACTTCCTGATGCAAGTCCTTGGTATCAAAGCTACTTAGTGTGCGCTGGCCTTGGCATTGTGCTCCACAGAGATCGCCAATCCCCAATCAAGTACAAATACTTCGTTGAATTTGCCAACACGGATATTCTGCGGTGTTATATTTCGATGAATGATTCCTCGACTATGTGCATAAGCGATCGTTCTACACGCCGACGCAAATGTCAGCACTAGGCGAGAGAACGCCACGCCATCAAAACTTGGATGTCTCTTTCGGTAAAAGGCATCAATTTCATCGATGAAGTCAATACCTTCAACGAACTGCATGGCATAGAACGGGTTGCCATCCGGAGTCTTGCCTGTAGAGTATACCGGCGCAATACCCGGATGAACCAATCGCCCAGTAATCTCCGCTTCGCCTTCGAATTGCTCGATTGCTTCGCGATCGTGAAGCAACTCGGATTTAATGATTTTTAGCGCAACCTCACGATTCAGTGAGGTATCAGTAGCACGACAAACAACACCAAGCCCGCTCTCCCGATACAGACTCACGTGGTCGAACCGTGTCTCTGCGGATGCAGTAGTAGATACTTTGGTGGTGCAGGATTCTGTTTGGGTCAAGATTCACCCTCCCCGGTTAAAAATCGATAAATTTTAAAGCGGACAAAGAACTAGTTGCGGGAATGGTTCAGGATCAAACGCGAGGGATGTTTTGAAAACAGATGGTCGTCTTAGGCGGAGGTATTCATGCGTAGATGTTTGCCTGTGCGCGATCGTCATAATATGTATTCTCCGGAAGCCCTTCCGCCAACTGAACGGCGCATCACATCTTGCCAAGCTGGCTGCCTTGGCGTTCGCTCCGACGAGGGATATGAGTTTTAATGTTCACTATTCCTGACACCGTTCGAGTCGCGTTACTTTCGCACCCGGCGTGAGCGTGAACACCTTTACTTGTGGCCGCGGCGTTTCGCATCGACCACAGATTCTCGAAAGTGCATGAATCGCCACGTAGGGTCTGACGGTGATCAATCGCATTCTCCGAATGCGAAAGGCATTACGACTGGCCCCAAGTTCCAGATCAACAACAATTGTGTAGTCCTCTTTTTTGGCGGTCAACGGGACTCGGGCAACTGCGGTCACCGTCGCCGAATGCTCGTATCCGCGACGAATCGAAGATTGCCGTTTCTGTTTCCAGCTTTCCAATGCAATTCAGTTTTGCCTGTAGTGGACCATGCAACTGCATCGGGACCGGCAGTCACTGCCCCTCAATTCTTTCGACGAGCCCTCGCAACGTTGCGAGGGCCAACAACTTCTGCGGAATGTACTTCTATTGGTAACTTACAGGAAGTTCAAGCAGGCGAATTCCGCATTTCCTTCGATCTGAACGCTTCCTTCCGGAGGCAGCCGCGACAGCTTTCGACGGATGTGACCGCAGACTTCGCGCAGATTGTTAACACTCATCAGTATCCCGTCGCCAGAAAGCATCGCAGCACTATCTTCGTAAGAGCCAAGCGGTACGAAGGCCGTGGTTGTTCGGCGTCGAACATGTGGAGTTGGGAACTGCGTCTTCTTCACCCGCGTTTTGATCACGTTGGATGCCCGCACTCTGCCTGAGCGATTGTTTCCTTCCTGCGTCTCCTTCCTGCGATTGTTTCCTTCGAAGAGTGTTTAAAACCTGCGTTTCCTTCTGCGTTTCCTTCCCTTGCCCCAGGTTTTCCGGATGCCGGGGCAGTGTGACAAACAAGTCGCCATTTCTACCCACGGCCAACTTTGATCGGTCATCGGCAATCGAAACCGATATGGTTCGATTCCTGTGCTCCTAGTGTGGCCGGAAACGCCACTCAGCGGCCATGACACGGTTGCACTGCACTTTGCCTCTGCAGATAATCCCGAGACCGCTGAAAAGCATTTGGAAACTTCTTCGACGTGTCTTCAGTGAGCCGGGTTGTCTGCCCAGTAATTGGTGCTCCGGCGGTTTCTCCAGAAACTACTTGTACAGTAATCAACGCCCAATTTCGTCACTCTATTTTGAGGCATATTTCCGGAGTGTGTAACATGGATATTCAAAGCGGGCTGCGCGAAATTGATTCAACAGACGAACAGTTGTTGTGTGCGATTGGAAGATTGCGAGTTGAATCTTGGGCTGAAATCATACGAATGACAGAGTCACCCAACGAAATCTGGCTTGATGAATTTGAAGCCAAATCGCGTCACTTTTGCGTTTTTGACGGAAACAAATTGATTGCCGCTAGTCGTCTAAGTTTTCATGGATCAACTGCTGAAGTACCGGACTCTAGTATTTACGAAGCTCGTTTACCGTTTGAAGTCGAGCCACTTGTTGCTTGCTTTAGCGGCTTGGCTACTCATCCGAAGTATCGCAATTTGGGTTGTGCGCGGTTGCTGGATCAAGTCCGAACCAACGAGGCAAGGAAAGCTGGATGCCGATCTATTATTGCGCATAGTACGCGCGAGCGAAGAAAGCAACTTGAACACTTTGGATTCATCTACATGGGCGAGGGAAACGCCTACCCACATGGACATTTGCTTTATAAATCTGGAGTAAATCATATTTATGTGAAGTCCCTCTTGGATGCGCCAGAAACTCCATCGAGAATATCGCACGGTCGCCAAGACCTTGTGTCTCTCCTGAGAGGCATGTTTGCGGGGCCGCTAATCGAGTCGCTTTCGAAGTTGGGGATAACCCCGCAGCTCCTGCGCGGCGAATTTTCACAAGATTGCCTTCTTGATTACACTGACACCGAAGCCTTGATGGCATCGTTCGAGTATCTTTGTTCTTTGGGGTTGCTTGAAAAAAACTCTTCAGGTCAACCTTTCGCGTTAACTGAAATCGGGCGATACGTCTTCGAACGAACGAGTATGTTTGGATTACTTAATTCGTACAGAGACTTTTTCAGCGATTTTGCTGCAACGCTAACCGGTCAAAGAAAAGCGATTTCTGTAAGGCGATTAGAGAATGTCAATAGTACTGGAAACCTTCATGGCATGAAGTACTTTCCTTGGGCAATCGCGAAGATCAGGGAGCGACGACCTGTATGTATTGTTGACCTTGGTTGTGGTAGTGGTCACTTTCTTTCAGAAGCAGTCGATGCCACCGACGCCATTGTTGCCGTTGCTGTGGACTTATCAGCGACAGCGGTGAATGCTGCAGAAGTACGTCTGAATAGCATAAATTCGATCGTTAAGGTTTGCAGTCGAGTTTGCAGTGCAGCCGTGGTAGAAAACTGGGCATCTTACGTGCCGAGTCTTGGAGATTCGACGATTATCACTCTGTGGTTCGTTCTCCACGAGTTTTGTAAGTCGTCGGAATCGATCGTCGAATTCTTATTGGAAGTGTACGCGCGTTGCCCGAAAGCGGAGATTGTTATTGGAGAAATTGTTGCCATTGAGTCTGCGGCACTCGCTACCGTCCGGAGTACTTCCATTTATCCAGAGGTTCAGCTTTTTCATTCAATATCGGGCCAGGGGTTGCTTGACTGGGATAGCCATCAATCTTGGCTTTCAAAAGTGCCGTATGAATGCCAAGCGAGTCAATTGCACGATATCGTATACGTAAATGGACGGCCTACGCCATCAACTGTTGTATGGTACCTAAAACCTAAATTGTAGACGTACACGACTATGCACCGGCGTGCTCTGTTCTGACTTTCTGACATCTGGATTATTAGCAATAACCCCACCAGTGGTTTACTGTTCCTTCGGCCAGCGACGTGGCTGAAGAATGTCGTTTGCGTCAAGTTCCTGCCCCTGCAACGACACTTGCAAGCAAAGGCAGACTACGATACTCAAGCCGCACGACAGAATACGACTCTTCACTTTGTAGCCTCCTATTGGATGCAAACCAGTTCAACATTACGGCTGTAATCTTCAGTAGAGAGTTGTCTAACCGATATGGTCTGTTGTCAAGTGTTGAACGTCCGCTCAATCCATGGAAAAACGTTATGAATTACGCATTGAGATTTGAGATTTGTCACGTCAGGCGCTACGACGCGCTCATTTCTTAAATGACACTCCTTTCACGATGTTTTTTTTTCGCCTTAAGCATTTCTCATTGTGTCACGGTGTCAATAGGTGGATGAGTTCGAAGTGTTCAAGTAGCACGATTTGCCGACAGACCTCAAACATCTTGCCACCTTTGCCGCTGGCCTGCAGATAGAGGCGTTTCTTCATGGGATCAGCGGCTTCGAGAGCCTCAGTTTCAAAGGCATCCTGCTCGGAGGGTGACATTGCCGCCCAGAAGGCCATAAACGCCCGCTGTCGTGAATTCTGCTTTTGGATGGCCTGACGCTCTCGTTTGGTGTTTGCGCGCTGCTGTGCCTGTTTTTGAGCTTCTTTGGCTTGCTGGCGTTGCTGTCGCTGAACGGAACTTTCAAAGCCCGGCGGAAAGGCGATGGTATCCGGTTTCCTGAGGGCCTGTACCAGAAACCCAGGACCGCGGGGTTGGCCTCGGCTGTTGTACCAGTCGTAGAGTTCCAGCATCTCGCGGATGCGGGTTGCCGGCTGGGAGAGAGACAACTCTTCGGCCGATGCAGGGCCGATGCCTCGCTTGATCAGTTGGCGTTCAAGTTCCTGATGACTTGAATCAGTATTCAGGACAGGAGTTGACTGTGCTGTGGTTGCGACACTGCTGATGACGGATTCCACGGTTGTTCGACTCCGTTTGGCTTTTCGCTCGAAGATCGCAATCCATTTTCCCAGCCCGTCCTTGCGAAAGCGTTCTTCCGGTGAGCGCTGCTTCAGATCCCAGAGGCGTTCCAATTCTTCAATGCCCTTCTGCAACGTTCGCTTCAACTGAGCGGAGTTGTAGTTGCTGGAGAGTCGCACTTTCCGCAGCCCGAGTTCCACCAGATCGATTTCCACACGACTGCTGTGGTAGAACCGTTTGTCCAGGAACCGGTAGAGTCGCTTTGCCACGGGGCGTGTCAGTTTGCAGTAAAGGTTCCAGTCAAGCTGTTTCAAATATCCCGACTGAAAGCTGCGGAAAAGTACTTCGTTCCAGACGAAACGCGAACAGCCGGGAGCCGCTTTGCCCTGAATGACTTCGCGTCGGTAGATCACCAGATTGTCGAAGACTCCAAAGTCTCGATTGACCCAGCTTTTCTGTTCGTGATCGTAGAACGCACGATCGGAAAAAATTGAAAGTCCCTTCCAGCGTCGCAGTGACGTGGCGACTCGATCGTAGTTGCGAGTCTCATCGGCCCAGCCCAGCAGACGCAGGATTTCATACCGGCTGAAGGAGACTTCCCGTGAGCTGAAGTCATTCAGACGGCTGAGCTGAATACAGGCCAGCAGCACGTCGTCATCTTTGGATGTCGGCAGGCCGTAGCGATCGGAGCCAGATAAGGTCAGTCGTCGAGGAAGGTGTCGATTCTGCTCGCGATCAAAGACCGTGTCTTCCAGCACAACCGTCTTGGTTCCATCAAGAAATCGATCGGAAATTGCAGCGAGTGGAAACTCGGCGAGATTGAGTTCATCAACGGCGTGGTCCATGGGACTGCGTTGAGTATTCTGGCTGATGGTCTCTGATGAGTTTTCTTTCACACACTTTTCACATTGAACAACAACCCGTTCCTGTTGTTGTTTATCTATTTAAATAACAAATTAGGGGGTACAAAATCGCCAGTCGTTTCAGGCACTTGCCACCGGAAAAAGTGTTTCAATGTCCGGTATTGCCGGCATGATTATTTCATTGGTCAATTCAAAGGGTGGAGTCGGCAAGTCGACACTGGCAGGCAATCTTGCTGGCTGGCTTGCAGGTCATGGTCGATCTGTGATTCTCGCCGACTGCGACACTCAGCACTCATCCAGCGAATGGATCACCGAAGCTCTGCCGGAAATCACTGTCGTGCGACTCGGCAATGCCGACGCAGTCTTGGATCAACTGCCGGAACTCGGAATGGAAGCCGATTTTGTGATTGCTGATGGTCCCGGCAGCCAGACCGAAACCAGCCGCGCTCTGCTGATGTGGGCCGATCTGGCGATCCTGCCCTGCAAAGCCAGCATGTTCGAAGCGCGGGCACTTGACAGAAACACGGCCTTTGTCCGACAGGCTCAGGCAATTCGCAAAGGTCCGCCGGAAGTCATCGCCGTGCTGAATATGGTCGGACGCGATTATCGACTGACGCGTGCCATGCGGGACGCGGCAGGAACGCATGGACTCAAACTTGCGGAAACGCCGATCACGCATCGGCAAGCTTATGCCGACGCACCGGGGCAGGCGACGTTTGTTTGGAATATGGGCTACGCCGCAAAAGGGGCGGCCGAAGAAATTGACCAGCTTTTTCAGGAACTGTTTCCGGAGATCACTGCAGAACGTTTGAGCGGCAGTGACGGTATCCAAGTCAAACATAAACCTTAACCACACAGGAGGCTCAAAGAGTACTTATCCATGGCCGAACGCAGAAGTCTCACCACCGCCGTCAATTCCATTCCGCACGCTGACCCTGAAGTCGTGCGAGCCTTCGTCACGCAAGAAAAGACGCCACAAGTTTCTCCACCACGCGCCGCATTGCCGAAACCTGCACCGTCGTTTCAACCTGTGGGACTCATACCGATCACAGTACGACTGCGCCCGGAAATCGCCGGAGCCCTCAAGCGAGCGTCACTAGAACGCCAACTGGCCAGTGCCGAATTCTTCAGCCAGCAGGAAATCGTGGAACGCGCTCTGGCTGCATGGCTCCGCGAAAACGGTTGCCCCGTGTGACAACTGTGAGAAGAAAGAATTCAGTCAAGCCCATGCCATTCTGGCTGCTCGGAGTTACTCGGCGGAAATAGATCAAAGAGCGATTCCGCTTTACGAATCTTGAATCTGCGCTCGTGGTTCAGCTGCAGTACCTCAACGGTTGCCCGACCAATACGAGTAAGTCCGACGATTCGATAGCTCTCCCAGAAGAAGTGCTCGTCCCATTTGTGACGACGGGGATGGAAAAGTGATACCGGCTCTTGATCGTCGGCTGAAATCACCTCCACGCGATTCGATTTGTGAAGATTGCAGCCCGGACAGGCCCATGCGAGATTTTCGATTTCTGATATTCCACCCCGAGAACGCGGGATGATGTGCTCGACGTGAAAGGTTGCACCTTGCAGCGACTGGTGCATCTGGCAGTACTCACATCGCCCAGCAGCGCGTCGCTCTACCGTCTGGCTGATCTCGCTCCAGGAGGTCATTCAGGTTTGCGTCCCAGCAAGTGGATCGCTTCGGCCCGCACCAGAGAAAGACTTTCACTGAGTTCAACCAACGATTCCAAATCTGTACGTTCAGTATCGGTCAGTAGTCCCTCGTTGTTGCGATCCATTAACTCCTGCAATCGCTGGTCCGCCTTGGGTGGCAGCCGAAGACTGCCCACCGACTCCACCCATTCCAACGGTGCGTCAATCGTAATGCTCACGCGCTGTTCTCCCCGTCAAACGAAAATTGTCAGGCTGCCGACTTATCGCCTATGCGTTCCAGACTCAGTGTCCACGGACATCGCGATGCATTGTACCATCAGGACACAGCCACCGATACTGAACCCGGCAATTGCACTCCTCCGTTATTACACTGTGTCTGGTTTATAGCCTGGTGTTTCTCGATTCCTGGCGTATTGATGCGTCTGCATCTGAAGCATTCCGAATGCGACGAATCGCTGCACCGAATTTCGTATACATCTGAATGGTCTTCAGCCGCCTCCGACGTTCAGTGTACCGCCAGTGAGTAGCCAGGTCACTACGTGTCGCCTGCTACTCGGTGGATCATCTGTTGATGCATGCGTCGCGAGCTTTGCAACGTGATTGGAACGGAAACGAGTGAAATAGAAAACCTCATGAATGCAGGGCATTCCGAGAGCATCATTTCTCGCGAATCCGCCCAGGCAAGTTTCAACCACGTTCGTTAGATTTCAGTGGGGGAACGGCTCACACTGCCATGAATGCCTAAACATGCCCACTTTTCCCCGTCGATCGTACGGGCTTCTTTGCCTGAATGAATTCTCAGGCAAACAGGCCCGCACGACGCGCGTCACGAAACCCAACTCCAAATTTTTCAGCGTCAAGGGAACAGAAACAACCTCCATATTTCACTCGTCTCCGTCGAATGCGGTGCAACCCCATTCGGAGCAGACGAACTCAAAAATACTTATGACGCCGATTCTGTCATGTGTGCTCAATATTCTACTGCAAGACACGGACCTTATTTTGTCGCCGCGATCAAGCGCCCTGAACCGCGGCGCGGTCCAGGCTGAGTCTCCGGATCCCTGCTCGAATCGTGCATTGAGGGACGCAACTGAGGATTCTCGACTGGGCTCCAGGCGGGGCCAGTGTTCTTGCGGAGCGTGCGCTCCTGGCTGCCGTTGTCGCGCCCCCGCCGCCCAGACGCAAATTCACGATTGCTGAATTTACGTCTGTCCCCCCGTGGATCGTCCCTGCCAGAAGCAGGGCCTGTCAATTCCTGGTCGTGTGCTCAACTGCTGGACGCCGTTGAGCAGACTCCGCCCTGAACGGGCCGCGCCGACCGGCTTGGGAGCCGGTGCGGCTTTTCGGGCTGAACGCCCTCTTCGGTGTTCGCTGGGGCGAACACCTGGATCGATGCCGCTAGGGCGGCATGCGATCCTTTGGCTCCGCTGGACGCTGCGCCCCCACACTGCGCTGTCGCTTCGTGCGGGGCCCCCAGTGGCCGCCTGCGGCGGCCAGTATTCAATTTCTTTCGATCGGAGGCGCAGAATGGACGGGAGCTCTACGTCTCTATAGCGATACGCGGCGCCGCTCTGTGAAGTTACAGGCGGGTTGACAATCGAATGCTGGAGATTGAACCAAGGTGGAAAAATCAATAGAAGCCGATCCCGTAACGTTCGAAGTTATGCGAGCAGACCGGCGATTTCCGATGTTGTCGGATGCCCGCCACAGTCCGCCACGCAATCGTATTCGCGAACTAAACGTCCAGCCGACCGACGAAACGTTGCCGGGACGACTGTCGCAAGCGATTTCGCAGCGTCTGGCGTGGCATGACGTACCGTTCGCTCGGAATGCTGACCGCGAAACTGTTGTCGGTGCTTATGTCAATAGTCTGAAACAGCTGGCTGGATTCCGGGACGATATCGAGGATCTCGTGTTCGAAGTCTGCCGAGCCAATCTGGAGTTTCGGCAGGGCGCAGGTGAAACGCACACGGAAGCCCGTGACGCAATCCTCAAGGCCAGACTCGACGAGATGACGGACCAGACATTTTCGCACTGGATGCCGGCAAAGAATATCGTGAGCGCCGATCTCCTGTCACAGTCGCCTGATGTCTACGTCACGCAACTGGATGCGTCTTTGACAAACGAAGCTGACGATTTTTCACGGCAACTGTTTGAAATGTTGCAACGGATGGTCGATCTGGAATTGTTCGGACTTGTGGAATGGCTCCCGAAGCAATGTTGCCGATACCACTTCTTCCGCCGGGTCGTGATTCAAGGAGCCGAGGAGGAAGCCCAAACCGTTATCGAAACAGGGACAAGCAATCAGGCAGACATTTCCGTCAGCACGCTCGGTCGCCGAGTCACCGGCAACCGCAGAACCACATCGACCCTCAGCATCAAGCATGCAATCCGGTTCGCCCGGCACCAGCATGAACTCATCAACGCCGTCCGCACGAGTATTCGCAACAGCACGGTCATCATGCCGCCTCAGATTGTGCGACTGGTCGAATCGATCCCGGAATGGCTGTACCCCTTCGTCGAAGTGATCGATGGGCACATCGTGCGAGAACTGATCATCGAACGGGATGTCTCGGTCGAAGACTGGGCTCAGGTTGATGTACGGGATGAACCCATCCTTGACCTGGATCCGGGCATCGTCATTGGTCCGTACGTGCTGAGCGGTTGGGGCTCTGTCGAAATTCGGAAGGAACAGGAGCGACGACAAGCGATTAAACAAGCCGGTACGCAGCAATTCCATCAGAGTCTGACTCCCGTGCTGATCGCAGCCGCCATCGGACTCAGCGGTGTCGCACTCTGGCTGCAGTGGCGATGGATGCTGAATCATGGCGGTTTGTTGTTTGCGTTGCTGACAACCTTCACCGCCATCGCTGCGACCTGGCAAGCGTCTGCGAATCATGCGCTCTGCCATCGGTTCGCCGCACCGAAGTTCTACGCTCATTGCATGGCGATCAGTATGGCGTTGCTCCTGCTGACTATGGAATGGGGAATCGCTCGGTTGTTCAATTCCCTGTCGTGGATGAGCCCCTTCATTCTGACGGCCATTGCCTGTCTGAGTTACCAGGTCGGACGACTGTTCCGATAGCGTCGTTTTCTGTTGTTCTCACTTCTCGGGAGATACTTGTCATGAGTTTGGATATCCCATCGTTGCTTCGCTTCAGAGAAAAGATCACTCCTACCATTCGCATGGCCGTTTTTACGTGGGTCGTGTTGGGCATCGGAGGATACATGCTGATGTCAATCAACAGCGCCAATACCACGGCCCTGCGTGACGACATGGTCAAAACGAAAAAAAGCCTGAATGCACTCCGGACCGATCATGAATCCAGGAACCCGGAGCTTCAGACAGAACTCGACCGTGCTCGACAGGAATTGAGCTTCGTCACGGACCGAATCACTCGAATGGAATCTGCGTTGGGCGGGGAAACCGGCATCAGCGACCGGGGTAGCTTGACGCAATCCGAATTGGCCGTGCGAAAAGCCAATGCAGCGAGACACGCTGCGATAGCGAACGCCGCCGTGCGTGACCTGGGTAAACTCAAGAATCTGCAGATGGAATGGGCGGCCCTCGAAGCGACTTTGACGAATGGTCAGGCGGGTAATCGCATCGCCGGAAGTGCCAAACACTTTCCAATGGTCGTTGACATCTGGCAACGTAAGCGACCGACGGCCGAGCAGATTGTGGACTGGGAAAGTGAGTTGACCCCGCTGACGGAGCCCTTTACTCAGGCCGGGGCGGAATCCACGACGCTTTCGATTACTGACGAACACGCAAAACGGCTGAGTGACCTGGGTGAAGAACTCAAAACGCAGACAGCTGAGTTTGAACGCCAGAAGCTGCTGCTCGAATCCATTCAGCGGGAAACGTCCGCTCTGCCTCCCGGCAACATCGGCCTTGCCGCCGCGTTCCAGCAACACAACACACACAATCGGAACAATCCGAAGTCGATCGGCTGGCCACAGTACGAGCCACAGCACGCGCCGTCGCTGAAAGAACAGGCCGATCATATCGCCAGGGCCGAACGACAGCTGGCCGACGAGAAGTCGAAACAAGTGCTGGAACGAATCGCGTCGGAGAAGCAATTGCAGGCCGAAGAAGCCCGCGTCGCGGAACTGCAGCGGAAGGCCAAACTGGATGGCTTGAAGGAGGACGGGAAACGAATTCAGGACGCTCTGCTGGACGGCCAGTTGGCACGCGACATGAACGAAATCAAGGGCCTGCTGGCGGCTTTCGTCAGTCCCGGATTCAAACATCGAAACGACGACAAGAAGGGGCCAGCGTCGTACTCGGTCATCAAGGCCAGGAAGGCCCTCGAAGACACCCAAACAGGCATGACCGCATTGCTCTGGCTGGCCTGTGCCGACAACGATCGACCGCACCATGCGTTGCCCTACTACATCGGCGGGAATGTCAATTGGAATGAGACGAATGCTAAGCCGATTGTGCGGGCTCAAGAGCTGCTCAATAAGTACGGTGAGCTGATGGTCAAGAAGGGGCTGCTGGCTGAGTGAAAACCCGTCCTGCGATCGGCAGCCGCTGGGTCACTGGCGGCAAAAACGATTGCGAAAAAGTGGCTGGCAGCATGGCTCACAGGGATACCCCATTGCCAGCCAAAGTGCCAGCCGCAAAGAGTGAAGCAGTATCACGAGTTACGATCGTTTTTGACAACAAGTGTTTTGTATCCGCATGCAGTTATGCTACACCTGAGACTTCACTTGGCGGATTCTCGATCTGCGGTGGCCAGCACGAAGCGACAAAAACGACATGGCTGAGCCCTCTGAACATTCTGAAAATCGTGAACTGACGGTGAACGTCCGAGGCCGCACGCGCCCGTATCTCGAACGCCGCCGAATCCGCCGCAGAGACTACTTTCGGCTCGAGCGAGTCGGGAGTCCATTTCGTGAATCGTACCTCGCCTTTGACCGTTTGGCCGGTCCAGGCGGCAGCTTTTTGGTCCAGTCCCTGCCCGTCGGCAAGTCGGCTGAGCAACTGCTGCGAGTGCTGAGCCGACTCAAATCCGATGCGTTTCCACGCGTCGTGGAATGGCAGAAACAGCGTCATCAGATTGACGTCGCTTTGACATGGACGGATGGCATCAGTCTGGCGGACTATCTGCAGAATATTTGCAAAGGACGCAGGCCACCTGTCGATCCCGCACAGGCCGTTCGACTGGTCAATGGGCTCGCCCATGCAGTCTGCCATCTGCAACGTCGTCTGCAGGTCGCTCATGGCGATATCCAGCCCGCCAACCTGATTGTCACATCGCACCCCAGCCGCTTGCAGCTCATTGACTTCGGCAGTGCATGGACCACTGACTGGACCACGCGTCGCACCGAAGGCGACGGCCACCACCGTTGCTACGCCGCCCCTGAACTTCAAACCGGCATCGCTGCGGCCAGTCTGGTAAGCGACCAATTTTCTGTGTCGGTGCTGTTGTTTGAACTGCTCACCGCGCAACTTCCGTACGGTGGCCTCGGCGGCAAAGCCGGACGGCCAGAATTCCTCACACGAACAGCCGATACCCTGGTACCCCCGAGTCAGATTTCGTCCAGTTGCAAACAGTTACCCAGGTCACTTCGAGGCCGACTCGATAAACTGGTGATGCGTGGCTTGTCCCTCAACTCTGACGACCGCTATCCAGATCACAACCCGTGGCTGAACGACTGGCAAGAGCTGAACGCCCTGTTTCGCATTACCCCGGAGCTGCCCCCTATCGAAAACACACTGACCAGGGTCGTCGGCTGGTTCGTGAAACCTGACCACGATCGCAAACGAACTGGAGACTTTTGACTGAGCCTCACCTGAAACTCCCCCGCCAAAAAGCACTTACCAAATTGTGATGATCTGGCAGTGATAATCACAATCACTGCAACGCAATACGATTCTTCTGACCCTCTACCAATGCAGCAACCATCGAAAACCGTCGTACCGCGCAGTTTCGGATTACCAGTTCCATAATGAAGACCGAACTGGCGAACCAACAGCCAATCGCCGCGTCGGTCAATGTACCAGGAGCGTTTCGGCGTCGGCATCTTCGACGCTTCGGTGTGCGCCACTGACGCAGGTTCGAACTTCGAACCTGCGAAAAAGGCGTCAGTGCTGGCTGCTCCGAGCGAACTTTCCTTTTGCGCTCAGGACACGCACTCCTCGGTTAGATAACCAAATGGTCGTTGTCATCATTGTGAATCACGTTGCCACGAATCGTGCGCACATCAGCAGACACAAAGATTGGAAGACGTTGATTGGTCAAAACACTAAAGAAATACGTTCCACCGGAGAAAACAGCAGGTCTCCCATTCGGCATGTCTGCATCATCAACCATCAACGCACAAGTTGGAGAAACAACGGAGGGCCGATTCCCACCGGCCTCCCATGACGAACCAATTGCAATTAGCCGGTGGGAACCGGCCCTACTTGGCTTACCGGATGACAAGCAGCACTTCTGTTGGTAAAATTCACAGCGTTGCGGAATCAGCAACGGCACTGATTCCGCAAGAGCATTCAGGTAACCTCATCGGACCTGTCCACGTCGCATACGAAACGGCAAACTTCGACGCACGGTCGATGAGTTAGACGCACAGCGCGACGAGAAGACCGATGAAAACGACCAAAACCAAAACCGAGGAATGCTCATGATCAGTCGCGGTTCCGATTGGCATCGATGGGAGCCGCATATCCATGCACCCGGCACGATCCTCAACAATCAATTCGGTTCCGATGATCCTTGGGAGACTTACCTTACGACGCTGGAAGGCCGGACGCCGACGATCGAGGCGATCGCCGTCACTGACTATTACGTCACCGACACCTACGAGGAATTCCTCAGGCATAAGGTCGCTGGCCGGTTGCCCGGCGTTTTGCTGCTGTTTCCGAACATTGAGCTGCGGCTAGACGTGGCGGCGAAGTCGGGCTTCGTGAATGTTCACTTGCTCGTCAGCCCGGAAGACCCTGACCACCTGTTGGAGGTGAAACGCATCCTCAAACGCCTGCAATTTCACGCGTTCAACGACCGCTTCGACTGCACGCGCGAAGAGCTGATCAAGCTGGGCAAGTGTGCCGACCCGAAAATCACCGATAACAGGGCGGCGCTCGGACACGGGGCGACCCAGTTCAAAGTTAACTTCGACCAGCTGCGCAAGGTGATCGCCGAATCCGACTGGGCGAAAAAGAATATCCTGATCGCTGTTGCCGGCGCCGCCGGAGATGGCACGTCAGGCGTGCGCCAGGCCGCCGACACTACCGTCCGCCAGGAGATTGAGAAGTTCGCCCACATCATCTTTTCGAGCAATCCGGCGCAGCGCGAATTCTGGACCGGGCAGCGCAGTGCGACGATTGACGACCTGCGCGAGCGATATGACGGCTGCAAGCCCTGTCTTCATGGAAGCGACTCTCACGACCAAGGATCCGCCGGACAGCCCGTCGACAATCGTTTCTCATGGATAAAGGGTGCCCTCGATTTCGACGCCCTCCGTCAAGCCTGCATCGACCCGGAGGGCCGTGCTAATGTCGGCGAGCAGCCTCCCCGCTCCGCCATGCCTTCGCAGGTCATCTCGCACGTCACGATCGACGATGCGGATTGGGCGGGCACTCCTGACATCCCTCTGAATCCCGGCCTTGTCGCTATTATTGGCGCGAGGGGATCGGGAAAGACGGCCCTCGCCGACGTGATCGCTGCAGGCTGCGACGCGATCACGCCCGCCGCCTGGCGTGCAGACGAGAACATCAGTCCATCCTTCCTGGCTCGGGCGCGCACACTCATCCGTAATGCGACGACGACCCTGACCTGGGGCGGCGGAGCTACTGTCACCCGTTTCCTCGATGGCAGGGACGCCAACGGCCATATGGCGTTTCCGCGCGCCCGGTACCTTTCACAGCAGTTCGTGGAGGAACTTTGCTCGGCAAAAGGCGTCTCTGATGGCGTCGTTGGAGAGATTGAGCGCGTTATCTTCGAGGCCCATTCGCAGGATGATCGCGAATGGGCGGTCGATTTCGCACAACTGCGCGAACAGCAGACGTCAAGGTTCCAGCAGGCGCGCGAGCGCGAAGCCGAGGCGATCTCCGACCTCTCGGACCGCATCGCCACCGAGCTCGAAAAAGAAAGCCTTGTCGCGAGTCTCGCCACCCAGGTCGGCGACAAGAAGAAGCTGATCGCGGGTTACACTGCCGACCGCGCGAAGCTAGTCGTCAAGGGGACCGAGGCACAGGTGGCCCGACACACCCAACTCAGTGAGGCCGCACAGATACTCGGCAGTAAAATCCAAGGCTTCGGAAATCAGCGCCGCACGTTCGTCGCCCTTCAAGACGAGGTTCAGAGTATGCGTGCCAACCGCGCGCCCGAACTTCTCCGCCAAACGCAGACGCGACACGGCAATAGCGGCTTGAGCGTGGAGCAGTGGGACGAATTCCTTCTGATCTACAAAGGCGACGTTAACAAGAGCATCACGGGCTATATCGCGTGGGCCGATGGCGAAGTTCGCAAGCTTAACGGCGATCCGCCACCCCCCGGCGATCCGAGCATCCCGTTGATCCCCGACGCCGCTGATGTCTCCACACTTCCCCTCGCACCTATCACCGCCGAGATGACTCGCCTCGAATCGCTGTTCAGCGCTGACAAGATTGTCCGTGACCAATATACAGCACTGACGAGTCGCATCACAAAGGAGACCTCCGCGCTACAGTCCCTCGAAACGAAGCATACTGATGCGAAAGGAGCCGCGCCGCGCCGGAAGGCCCTTCAGGCAGAGCGCGATGACAGTTATGGACGCGTCTTCGAAGCCATTATCAATGAACAGAACGCCTTGGCCGGCCTCTACACGCCGCTGATGGAGCGTATTGCAGCGTCTTCGGGCACGCTCCAGAAGCTCAGCTTCTCGGTTCGCAGGATCGCCGACGTGGAAACATGGGGTTCGTTCGCCGAGGAGGAACTCCTGGACCGGCGGAAGGCCGGGCCCTTTTATGGTCGCGGCTCGTTGATTGTCGCCGCGATCCAGACGCTCAAATCGGCGTGGGAAACAGGCTCGGCGGCCAACGTTCAGGCCGCCATGACAGCATTCATAGCCAAATACTCGAAAGACCTGCTGTCTCATGCGCCCTATGCACCGACGCAGCAGGCCGAATTCCGGGCTTGGTTGCAGCGGTTCGCACATTGGCTCTTCGGCACTGACCACATCACCGTGCGGTACGAGATCTCCTACGATGGCGTCGACATCCGCAAGCTTTCGCCCGGCACGCGCGGCATCGTTCTGCTGCTGCTCTATCTTGCACTCGACGATGCAGACGATCGGCCTCTGATCATTGATCAACCCGAAGAAAACCTCGATCCCAAATCTGTTTTCGACGAGTTGGTCGCGATCTTCGTTGCCGCGAAGGCAAAGCGACAGGTGATCATGGTGACGCACAACGCCAACTTGGTCATCAATACCGACGCCGATCAGATCATCGTTGCCGATGCCGGTCCGCATCCGTCAGGCGGTCTGCCGCGAATCAGTTATGTGGCGGGTGGTTTGGAAAACGCGGCGATCCGCAAGGCCGTCTGCGACATCCTTGAGGGTGGCGAAGCCGCATTCCGCGAGCGAGCGCGCCGCCTTCGTGTCCGACTCGATCGATAGGCGCAGTTCCTACCGCCACGTGTATTTCGGCCGCTTGGTACCGCCCCTTTAGCCTTGCTGTCTGTCAGCCGATCGGTGTGGTCAGATTGATCGCATGCGATCACAAATTCGAGCCTGGCTTGGGACATACGTTGGGCGCTCATGTCTAACCGTCCTGAGTCACTCACGGCTGCCACGACATGGCCGAGGGGATCACATCGAAGCAATTCCCGTTCGAGACGTCGGTCGCCCAGACCGACGCAGTTTGCGGAATCCAGTTTCCTACGTCGGTCCGCAAACCGAAGCGTCTAACAATCCGATTTGCGAGGGCACCAACTGCCGTCGGATTACATAGTCGAAATGATCACAAATTCCGTTCGGCGGAGCGGCGGGAGTGATTGCGACCGAGAACGTGCGAAAACTCCCGTTCAAACAACTCAGCAGGGCGTGTCCTGAGTGAGCAATGAAATTCGGACCGGAGAAAATAATGATAACCCCCGTCGATTTCTTGTTTGCGAAAACAGAGTAAGAGACACTGTGAAGGCAAAGGTTTGCGGCAGTTGTTTATGCCAGCCTAACTCACCGAACTCGATATATGGAAACCTTCGTTCAGAATCCGGATTTCAAGTTCGACCGATGGCGAGACTTTCTGATGTCACTATTCCCGTAATCGCGTTGGGATGGCAAAACGTCTTCCCTTTTCGACTTCCCTTTTCGTGGCGAAAAAGGGCGTATTTGGTGGGATTTATGGAAGATTGGTTTTTTGGAATCCCTGTGTTTTAATTGATATTCGTACGTTTCCAGGCATGGCTCTCTGAACTGGGGGCCAAGAGGTCGCAGGTTCAAATCCTGTATTCCCGACTTATTTTTATTGACTTTTACTGAGTTTCATCCCGATACTTCCCTTTTCGCCTTCCCTAATCAGGAGCAAAAGGATGTCACGGGAGCCAAAACCATACTTCAAAAAACAGCAGCAACGCTGGGTTTGCACGATCGACGGCAAACGCATTACGCTCGGGGCCGATAAGAAAACGGCCCTTGAGAAATTCCACCAGTTGATGCTGAACCGTGAGACGGTTCACGTCTCGGTGAGCACCGTCTACGACCTGACGCAGTCGTATCTGGACTGGTGTCAGGCCAATCGCAAGGCGACGACCTATGACCTGCACAAGACGTATCTACAGAGTCTGATCGAATCGTGTGGCAAGCAGGTGCGAATCGGCGACTTCAAAGTCCTTCACATCACCAAATGGATTGAGGGCTTCGAATCGTCATCGACGACAAAACACAACATGATCTCGATTGTGCAGCGGATGTTCAATTGGGCGGTTGAGCAACAGTACTTGGCGGTCAGCCCTATTCAGAAGATTGTGAAGCCCAGGAAGAAACGTCGTGATGTTGTCTACACTCCGGATCAATGGGCCAAGATTAAAGCTCATTCCACTGGATCATTCACGGAACTGCTGCACTTCCTGTGGCTCACAGGGTGCCGCCCTCGTGAAGCGAGGATCATGACGGCAAATCATATTCACGAGTCGCTGGTGATCTTTCCCCCAGATCAGTCGAAAGGGGAGACAGACTCCCGCATTATTCACTTGATACCCGAAGCAAAGACACTTGTGGACAAGCAAGTGAAGAAAAATCCCACGGGTCCTCTATTCCTGAATTCTCGTGGAGTGCCGTGGACCAAGGATTCCATTAAATGCAGGATGACTCGCTTCAGTACAAAAGTAGGATTTCGAGTCATTGCCTACGGCACTCGCCATTCTTTCGCGACGAATGCACTCATACGAGCGGTGGACACGGTTTCTCTGTCGCACTTGATGGGCCACAAATCAACCAAGATGCTCAGCACTTACGCTCATCTCGCACAGAACATCGAGTTTCTGCAGAAGCAAGCTAGAAATGCCGCCGGGCTTTCGGAAGCTTCCTCTGAGTCTCCACCTTCTGCCTCTGAAGAAACTGATTGAGTTGCTCTTCGCTCACTCGGTACGCCGACCCGAATCGATAGCATTCTATTTCACCGTTCGCGAGCAGTCTGTAAACCATTGACAGGGACAGTGACAACCTTGTCGCAAGTTGCTTTGGCGTCAACATTTGGCTTGTCCTCGTCTGAGTTGGTGACCGCAATTGGGCTTTCGTAACCTCCGTTCCAATTGATTTCCGGAGACTGTTGAGGGCAGTGCACCCAATGCAACAAACTGTCCCGAATTACAGACGATTACTGGAGTCGGTGGACTAACCATTCCGTCTGCACATTGCGCATGAGCGACTTGATGCTGATTTGGATGTGATGATTCTGATATCACGAGTTGCCGATCTGCAGTTGGCGGAAGATCCAGGTGTGGGCTTCGTCGAGGACCAGACTCATCAGCGGAATGTCGTCGCGGGAGAAGCGGGTGGACTCCTTCCAGACGTCGCCGTTGCGGTACAGGCGGACGATGGTCAACTTGTGGCGGAGACCCGAGCTCGTCTGCTTGCGACGGATGCGGACTTTGATCAGACCGTGGCGGATTTCATGTATGGGTTGCTTGGCCATTTGGTCTGCCTTTGCTGTGATCGTCCTGAAAACTGTTTCGTGTATTCGGAGTTGTCTCGTGTTCGGTTTCGTCTGCGGCGCGTCCGAGTAATTCATCAAGCCGCTGTGCCAGGTTTCTGAGCATCAGATGTTTGTCGTGCGTGAGACATCCGTCATTGGCAATCTCGGTGGCCAGTACTTGGATGAGCTTCACAAATTGAATGAGGTCCATTGGCTGAAAAAGATCGGTGACGCATTCACTCGCTACCAATTGCCGCGCCACGTTGAAGCGGTATCGCCAGCCGGACTCTTCGTTTCCTAGCTTCCAGATTGTGGACGTCAATGGACCCGCGCCTACAAGCATCGTGGGCTTCGGGCAGCAGGGTTCCTGTGTAAGTTTAGAGTTTGCATTCATCGCAAGTCCCGTCGATGTCACGCGGCGTCAAAGTTTGAAAAAGGGGGCATGAAGAGCTGTCACACTCTTCATACCCTGTTGTTTTGAATGACTAATCTTTGTCATCCATCCAGCCATCTTCGATCACATGGTCGAGATAATTACCGACGATGTTGATCGCTTCCCACAGCGAGCCTTGTACGGAGCGACCCTTCGCCATGTCATCCCAGTAGTCAGCCTTACAGTTGACCATCGTGTGATTCCACATCGCAAGTACCGCTCGCCAAAACCTCGCTTGTTGATCAGCTGGGTTCTTCCGCTTCTTTGCTTCTACCATTGTGTCTCCTTGTTGTTCCGCGATCTGTGACAGAGAGATCCGATGCGCGGTTCATCGTGTCCCTCCCGCATTGCCGAAGCAATCCGGGCGAAACACTCCGCAAGGAGAACCGACTGACGAATCAGTCGGTTAAAACCAGGTGTAAAACCTGTAACAAAAACCGATCGAGTGGAATCAGTATTCCAGCGGTAACAGAATGGTTGTGACGGATCGGTCGTATTCTGTAATGATCCAGAACACGGTTCCTGTCCGGGAGTTGTATCGAGACATCAATCGTCCGCCGTGATCCACGGCGAGGCCATTTTCTTCTCGATCACGTTCATCCAATTCGCCCCAGTCACCAATTACGTGGCGATTGATGGCCTTGTTCACATCCAATTCTGACAGCTTGACATACGCTCCACGCGTGATTACGAGCTGTCCGAGTGGAAATCGAATTCCAAACACTGTGAGTGTCATAGCTTTGTCCTCCTGACATTGGGCCGATCGGATTGCATCCGATCGACACGTTTCTTATTCCTTATCCGACTGCACGATCCGGGACGAATGTGGCATCCTGATCCCAGATCCAGACGTAAGCCATGTTCACCACTTTTGACACAATCGGCAGATCATCACGACGAAATGACGTGGTGTCCTGCCAGCGATCTCCGTCTCGGTAGAGTCGCGAAACGGTGACATTGAACCAAACCTCATTTCTTTGGTTATGATTGGCCCAAATCGCCGCTCGGATACGTCCCAGACGGATTTCGTGTACCGGTTTTTGTTTCTCTTCCATATTCATTCCTCCATTGTTTCGCGTTCGACAGATTTCCTTTCTGTGTCGAACGCTGTTGTTGTTTGCTGTCGTGATACTCACGACGGCGTCGAAGTTGGGTTGTCCTGAGACAACCCTAAAACCAACTCAAAACCTGAGTTCAACCTGTGCTCACTTTGCGAGCGAGACTTGTTCATGCTGGTGACGTCCAGCGATTCGGCAGGCTGCGTTCCGAAGAATGTCAGGTCCACCTGTGGTAACTCAGATCCACTGCCCGTTGTTTTTCCTTGCTCCAGGGCCAGGAGCGATGAAACCCATAATGAGGGAGTCGTAACTTTTGAAATCTCCTTTCTGGTTTGAATGAATGAGAGGCAGCAGTTCCGGCTGAGCCACAACATGCACCGGAACATGCTTCACTTCAGGAAGTGACTGCAAGGCGCTGGCAATGCGTTCTGCTTTGGCTGGCAGAACTGTCAGCACAGTGATCTCAAAGCGGCGCGACTGAATCAGTTGTCGAAATCCGGGCAGCCTGCGATGCAGTGCGATGTCGTCCCGCACGGACTCAACAATGCGATCCCAGCGACCACTGTGGCCAGCATCGATACGCGTTAAGCCGATGCAACCGGACTCCGCAGGTTCCAGGTAATATGTCCCGGGCATGCCCGGACGATGCAGCGCTGGAAATCGGCTGCTCAGTTCATCCGCTGTCAGTCGGTAACGTGGTCGGTCTGATCCGCAACAGTACAGCAGCACCGCATATGCGCGGATCTTAGCGGTTTCCGACAGCGGCCCGGACCGAGACTCATCAAGGCCGCAGCGCGTGGCACCCTTCGGTGTGAGAAACCAGTACCGAACTCCGGCGTGCAATGCCGCTGACGACAGCTCACCGAAATCACAACACTCACGCAGCAGTTCGCGAAGAGCACGCGGTTTCGTGTCTTTGAATTCCGCCAGTCGCATCATCGCTGCAAATGTCGAAAGTCGATAGCGCGCGATGTGATGCAGCACCGCCTCGATCGGGTCGTCGTTTGATTCGATGTTAAGATCGTCTGCTGACATGTTGTTACCACAATTCATAAGGAAGCGAATTGGCTTCACAGTGGTCATGAAAACTCTGAACCTGTTCAATGCCATAACGCCCGGCCGATTCAATCACTCGCAAAACATTCCCGTGCGGATCACGCAGAAAAGCGTCCGGGTCTTTGATCCGATGACCGGCTTTCGGCAGGCCGTGTTCACCCACCCACTGCGCCGCCAGCTTTGGTCGCTGCAGGCGATAGGCGACATAAACCGCCGCCAGACGCAGGTCATGGTTCCGATGTTCGCGTTTCGGGACACCGCAGGCCGTGCTGCCCATGAGATTCGCGGCCAGCGGCGCTGCGACACAGACCGTCGTCGGCACTGCCGCCTTGTTCCAACGGTCACGACAATTCGCAGCGACCTGTTCGCAATCCGGTTCTTCCACACCTGGCATCCAGCCAAACAACGGCGTGGTCACCGGCAACAGCGGATGCGCGTTGACGCGATGCAGTTCCACAAGATCGGCCGCCGCCAGTCGCTCCATCCGGCGTTGGGCCTGACGCAGATTCTCTCCTTCCGGCCACCACAGTTCGGCAATCTGCCGCACTGTCAGTAGCCGAACACGAAGTGTCAGGACGTCAAGCAAATCCAGATCGCGGGGCGTCAATGTAAGTGTCATGACTCCTTCCTCTTTTTTCGACTTGGTTTGGGCACGAACGATTCCTTGAGTCCGCTGATAAACTCATCTATAGTTTCTGGACTTACCCCCGCAGAACTTTCGTCTTCGGATCCAATCACTTCCTGCGTGAACGTCGGGCCGGAGGGCACCTTGACCGCCGGTGTCGCATCCTGCTTGCGACTTCCAGGCTGCAGCATTCCCGGCAATGAGGGCCAGGGCATCGCTCGGCGTCGTTCGTATTCGCTTTTGGAAATGTGGTAATGCGACTGAATGATCACCGGGAAGCCGCCGTATTGTGCGTAACCTTCCCCGCGGCTGATTCGCACGATGCTGCGAAAAGGATGATCACTTGTCAGCAGGACATCGTTGACTGTGATTCGGGGTACCACGGTTTCTTTTTCGGAATACGAATACAGCGTGTCGCCAGTCGGGTTCTCTTTGTGGCTGCGGCTCCAGCTAATATCCACAGTTTCGCCGCTGCTCTCAATCAGTCGATCGCGGTCTTTCCCAGCGGACACAGAGAACCACTGTCGCAAACGGCAGTTGGCTTCGATGGGAGTGATCAGGTTGGCTGTGCCTTTGTTGAGATCTTCCATACTTTGATTGGCCAGAATCACACCGACACCCATACTGCGGGCGAGTTGCAGCATGTACTCCAGATTGCTGGCCACCATTCGCTGAAATTCATCGATGACGAGATACACCGGATGCTTGCGCTCGGTCTGCGTGGAAGCGGCCAGCAGCATGTAATTGACCAACCGCCCGATCTCCGGTGCTCCGCTCGGTGAAAGCGTCGATGACAAATGGAAGTACAGCAGTTGTGGTTCCAGAAACGGCTGCGTCAGATCAATCGCCTGGGCCACCACTTCCGGATCATGACCTGCCGAATCTGTGACGTTCAGCGGAGCACAGTTGGCGAGCCGCTTCATGACTTCCTGCACATGGACGCCAGCTTTGCGGACTTCCGGATGCAATTCCTGTTTCTTTGCCGTTGTGATCACGGTGCCAATACACTCGGCAAGTTCCTCAAAAGTCCGGACGTGAGGAAAAGACTTCATGGCCTGATTCAGAACGGCGGCATTTGCTGAGCTGTAATAGCCAGCCCCGTAATCAGAGCCGTAGCTCAGCCCATTCGCTGCACACAGAATGTCGGTCCGCGTCAGCAGATCAAAGTCTGACCAAAACGGCTGCGTCATAGGATTGAAAGCAAACGTGGCCTTGTTCGCCTGATTGGAAAAGCATTTCACTGGCATGGAAATGCCGCGACGTTCGCGGACTTTTTCTGCCGCTGCCATCAGAGTCGCCAGAAGTTCCAGTGAATCGGCTTTGAGATCGATCACAATCACGCTGCAATCCCCGGACATCGCCAATTGCTCGATCAACGGGCACAGAAAGAGAGCCGTCTTTCCCGACCCGCTGTCTCCCAGCCCATGCGCGTGTTCAGTAAAGACCTTGCGCGGAACCAACATCGGCGTGCCGTCGGCCTGTTTGAGCACAAGGTGCTGTCGCAAGTCCGGGGCTTCCTAACGTGTTGCGACATCAGTACAGCAGCTATCTGGTTTGCCGACAGTTCGGACTTGGCAATTCCGGTGGACAGTATCCGTTTACAATCCTGAAATACCGAGCCTTATCGCATTGGCTATAGGTGAAGGCACCAGAAGGACCCGTAAATCCACATCGCGTTTCACCATCCTTGCTTGAGGCTGTTCGACCTTCTCCTGTTGCATTGCATTCGGAGAGTTTTGGAGCCAAAATCTCGTAATCACAGCTGTGTGATGTCATTCCTCGAACTGAATGCGCACTCACCAGTTGGCATAGTAGCAATCAACCGCCAGGACACTTCGCAATGTACAACCATGATCTTCGCGTCTCTGATGACTTCGCAAACCAATTTCCACTGATCAAGCATTTGCTGCGGAACGAGGCGCTCTTGCAGCGTTTCGATGAATTCGACAAGACAGCCAAGACTTGCAAGGGCCGATTCATCGCGTTCGGGACTGCCGCCTTGCTCTTTGGATTTCTTGCATTCGTGGGAATTATCCTTGAGATCTTCATTCCGGCCGCAGGAGGCCACCTTCCGCAAGGCCAGCGCGCACATTAGGCCAATTTGGTAAAATGGGTAGTTGCGCCACTG
>JBBJME010000268.1:0-9831 GCA_037719765.1 Planctomycetaceae bacterium | reverse complement strand
GGCAGCGCCGAAGCCGCGGTGCGTATGTTTGTGGGTGTCATTCCGCCGGATCTGCGGGAACTCATCAAGGTCGAGGAAGACGTGTCGTATGTCGTCGACTGGAATCGCACGGCACCGATGCTGCGGCATGTGCAGCTTGCGGATGTGCAGATTGGCGAACAGCCGAAACTGGCAGTTGGAGCGGCAACAAAGGATCTGGAGGAACGGGGCTACGAAGTACTGATTGACGGCAATGCCGGACCGCTGATGTTGCAGCGCCGCGAAGGATTGTCGGTGTCGTACTGGTTCACGTTTCACACAGATCGATCGACGCTGCCATATCGCGTGGGATTTCCAATTATCGCGGCCAACGCGGTCGAGGCGGCGTTGAAACAGGCTTCGTTGTCCGACGTGGCCGCGGCACCCACGGGAGTGTTGCCTCCGATTTCTGTGGATGGAAGCCGATCATACACAATCAAAACGCCCGACGGAGAATCGCTGGAGGCGGAGTCCAATGTCGCTGGAATCCTCGACGGGATCCCCGCATCCCGAGTCGGACGCTACGACGTGATTGACGGGGCCAACATTGTCACGTCAATCGGAACAGGACTATTGAGCGGCACGGAAACGTCGTTGAACGCTGTTGTAGAACTGCGATTTTCGGAACTGACCGTGGCAACGGATGAAGCGAAACAGCTGGATTCTGATAAGCCATTCTGGTGGATCCTCGCGTTGTTGGCATTTGGTGTGTTGATGTTCGAATGGTGGTATTTTCAGCGTGCGCGAGGAGCGATGGTATGAACGTTGGAACGATCATTTCGCCCCGTTGGGGCTTTTTGGGTCCGGATGCGACCGCTCCAGGGCGTTGCCCTGGGCTATCACCTTTTGTGCCGATGGCCCGAATCGCAATCTTCTGCATGTTTTTCTTTTTTTCTGATTCCATACTGGCACAGGAAACGCCCGCCATCCGCATGAAGATGGAATTGATGTCGATACGTAATCGATCGTCAGGTCCGTTGCCCGTCCATATCAAACTGGAATACAACAAGCCGCAGATTCTGGAGGGCGATCTGGAACTGGCAATTTATGATTCGGTTGATGTGATCTCGTCCGATGACCTGATGGCTTCCCTGCGATACGAAGGAATTGTGCTGGCGGGCGCCGATTATGAATTCAACGTCGTGCTGCCACCGCTGAAAACAGCCGTGACGCAGAACTGGGCAGTTGTCGCGTCGTTCGTCACAGACCAGGGAAGAATTCCGCTGACGTCTGTGCCGGAAAAGCCGGGGAGTGCTGAACTGGATCTGCTCACCACCAGTCCGATGGAGCGCGGAGTCTTGTTGTGTTCATGTTTCAAGGAAGCGCGGCGGCACAGTGGGTCTGCCAATCGTCAGTTTCTGGAAACTGCGCTGTCGCTTGATAACTACAATCCGCTCTACGCAGAGTTGGAAGCCGAGCAGTTGAGTTCAGGCAATCCACAGCTTTCCGGAGTTCAAAAGCTTGAAAAGATCGGGCGGACGATCATTTACTTTGCCGGGCAATGGTCATCCAAAGATTTGCCGCAGGATCCACTCTCATATTGTGCGTTTGATGTCGTGTTGCTGTCAGATGAATCGCTTGCGGCACTGCAGAAGGGGCAACTGGACGGACTGACGGCGTGGGTTCGAGCCGGGGGCAGCGTCTGCATCGTTCCGGACGTGCCGATAAAGCCGCTGCAATTGGAGTTCCTGCGAAAACTGTTTGAACAGGGTGCCGACAGTTCTGCAAATCTGACACTCGATGCGGAGGGGCGATTGCTGGTTGTCAGTGATGAGCCTGACCCGATCCTCATGAGTTACTGTGGTCTCGGTCGTGCAGTGCTGTTGCCTGCCGTGAACGACTTTTCGGCGAGCCTGACAAAAGAGGACCTTGGTGCGACTGTGGCTTTTCTGTGGAAAGTCCGCAAGGAACAACCCGTCTGGCAGGGGCAAACCTGGATTCCTGCCGATGTTGTGCAGCGTCTGAAGTCACAGGGCGTCAATGTGGAACGAGATGAAGAAGGAATTTACACCAGAGATTCGCAATACCAGTACTATGGCTATCGAGAGAAGGACGGAAAATACTACCTCGACCTCAATCAACTTAAGTCCCAGTTTGGAATTGATGATCGGCTAAGTCCTCACGCTGAGCCACTGTTGTCTGTAGCCGAGCAGGCATTAATGCCCTCCGATGTGGAGATGGTGCCGACCTGGGTGATCGGAATGATCCTGATGGGCTATGTCGCGGCGATCGGGCCAGGAGATTATTTTCTACTGGGCTGGCTGCGATTGCGAAAATACACCTGGGTGCTGTTTCCTGTCATCACCGGCGTCTTTACGCTGCTGACGGTGATGGTGGCCCATGCGTTTATGGGCAGCGAGGATACCGGTGGTAAGCTGGTCATCACCGACCTCGTGGACAACGGCATTCCCGTCCGTCAAACAACTCTGGAGACGTTGTACTACAGCTCGCAGGCCAATGTTCGAAACGATCATAAAGGCGAACTGGTTGTGTTGTCGGAGGATAATTTCACGAACGCGGAGTACTACAATCAATACGGACAACCGCAGCAAAGAACTCAGGATTCGCCGCTGAGCTACAGCATTATCGCAGAACGGCTGGTTGTTATCGTGCAGCAATATCGCCTGTTTGGTTGCGAACGCTATTTCTGGAACCGCGGATCGATAACACCAGTCGACGAACGATGTCTCACTGCTGACGACGGAGGAGGGCAACACGCGATTAACGGCAGCACTGTCTCAGTATGTGATCGGGGAGCAGAAGGATTCTGTAACTCCAGCACAATGTTTTGCGGTGATCTATCATGAATTAACCGTGCTGAATCTGATGGGACAGATTCCAACGAAATTCCTTCAGAAAGACAGATATGGACGGTATCTGGATCCTGCTCATAATCAATATCAATTCGGTCAGCAATCGGCAGCGGTCACGATGCTCAGCTGTCTTCCGACCGTGAAAACCTCACAGACAAATATCTTTGGTCTCGTCAGTCAGATTGCGCCGCACGGAGCGGGCTCATTGGAAGACCTGGCTTTTCTGGACAGTTCAGATCCCAGCCAATGGGCGTTAGTGATCATTAAGCAACAGGGCGAAAACTTTGACGTGTTCAGAAAGCTGTATGTCGTTCAGCCGTAGGATGGACATTCATGTCCGTCGTCAGTTGAGCGAACGTGCCAGCACGGGAATGGCTGGCTTGTGAATCAACTTTGAAAGAAAGCTCGGACAAGAATGTCCAGGCGACCTGAGGCGCGGGAAATAAACGATGTCAATGACTGATCCGACGACAAGCACAATGCCGCCGAAACCGAAGCCGCTGGCGATTTGTATTCGCGATCTGCGAGTCAACTACGGTAAGTTCGAAGCCGTGAAAGGGATCTCACTGGATATTCCTCATGGCGAAGTCTTCGGCTTTATCGGTCCTAACGGGGCCGGAAAATCTTCGACGTTTCGTGTCCTCGCCACACTACAACCGAAGTTTCGCGGGATGGCTCTGGTGTGTGGCTTGGACGTATTAAGTCAGCCGCAGCAGGTTCGGGATGTGATGGGTTTTGTGCCCGACTTTTTTGGAGTCTACGAAGACCTGACGGCTTTGGAGTACCTGCATTTCTTTGCAGCGGCATACAAGCTGCCGATGTCCAAACGTAAGGGCACGATCGATGATGTGCTGGCGCTGACGGACATGACGCACAAAGCGGATTCGCCGGTGGACAGCCTGTCCCGCGGAATGAAGCAGCGTCTGGCGCTGGCACGCGTGCTGCTGCATGATCCTAAAGTGCTGCTCCTGGATGAGCCTTCAAGCGGACTGGATCCGAGGGCGCGCATTGAAATGCGAGAACTGCTCAAGGCCCTGCGGGAAATGGGCAAGACGATCATCATCAGCAGTCATATTTTGCAGGAACTCAGTCAGTTGTGTACCCGCATCGGGATTATCGAACTGGGGCAGATTGTGGCTCAGGGTTCGCTGATTGACATTTATCGGAAGTTGCAGTTGATGCGTGTGATCCATGTGCGCGTCGAAAATCCGGCAGATGACTTGCTGGATCGCGTGCAGAAAATTCCCGGGGTGGGTTCGGTCGAGACCCAGGTCGATCGCTGGGCCATTAAATTGCACGAAGACCTGATGTCCGTTGCCGATCTGCATCAGGCACTGGTGGAGCAGAAAGCCAGACTGACAATGTTTCAACCGGAAGCCATGGATATGGAAACGGCCTTTATGAAGCTGACCGAAGGGAAGACCGTGTGAGCATCCTCGGCATCATCCCGGAACTTCCACTGCTGCGGCGTGAATTGACTGAACTCTCCAGTCGGCGGCGAACGTACGTCATTCGGTTTGTCGGCGCGATTATTGTGTTGACGACGGTCATGCTGTATTACAGCTATCAGGTCTCCCTGCTCGAATCAAGCCGCTACCAGTATGGCCCCGGCGTTGGCAATCCCAATCGATTCTTCGGAGCGGTGCACCGATTTTCAAACGCATCGGGCCGAAGCTGTTTGTATCTGTGCAGGTGCTGATGCCAGCTCTGATCTGTGGTTCGATCACGATCGAGAAAGAACGCAATACGATTGGCACGTTGTTTGTGACGCGGTTGTCGCCGATGACAATCGTGTTGGAGAAACTGGGAAGTCGTCTGGTTCCGATGTTTACATTTCTGTTGCTGACGTTTCCGGTGCTGGCCGTCGTGTACTCACTGGGTGGAGTGGAAACGACCTTGCTGCTCGGCACGCTGTGGCTGTTATTCTGCGAATGCCTGCTGTACGCCAGCATCGGATTGCTGTGCAGTTCATGGTTCGCCACTACGGTGACGGCATTTATCTGGGCGTATGTGCTGACCGGCTTGCTGGCCGTGTTTTCCGGTTTGTTCGCCCATGAGCTTCCGATGGCATTGCCGACTCCGTTCTATCTGTGGATCGCCGCGTTTCAGGGATTCAATTCTTCCGGGTATGGAAACAACACGTTATTGGCGCAGTCGTCGAGCGGAGTCCTGCACACTTTGGCTCAATTGCTGTTCGTGGTGGCAACGACAATTCCATCGTTGATGGTCACTGCAGTTTTGGTGGTGATGGCCCGCGTATTTCTGGTGCGGCGGGCCTTTATCTCTTCGGCATCTGTGATGCTGAAAGTTTTCAAGTCCATCGATGGATTCTTTGTCCGGTTGAATGACCGCACGACAGGTGGCATGGTATTGATGAAAGACTACAACAGCCTGCCACTCTTTGACCCCGTTGCGTGGCGTGAAAGATCCAAAAAATCGCTCGGCAAGGCGCGCTATCTGTTTCGTATCCTCGTGGTGATGGAAGGACCGACACTGTTTATCTGCGTGGGTGCCGCTACTGTTTCTGCTCGTACGGATTTTTCCGGACTGCGAATGCTGCTGCTGCTCGTGTGGGCGATCGCGGCGATGATTCTGGCGATGAAGGGTGCCACGATCATCTCCGCTGAACGTGTCCGCGAAACTCTCGACGCTCTGCTTTCAACCCCATTGACCTCGAAAGAAATTCTGAATCAAAAAATTGCCGGAATGAAGCGCCTGATGATTGTGCTGGCGATCCCGATTCTCAGCGTTCATTTCACGCTGTTGCTGCTCAATGTTGATTTGCGTGCGATGTTGTCTTCGCCGCAGACGATGTTCATTGTCGCCTGGTACGTCGTGAGTTCCATACTGACGACTTTTCTCACGATGCAGATTCTGGCGTGGCTCGCCGTATTGCTGGGACTGCGTTCGAAGTCGCAGTCTCGATCTGCGATGACAGCCATTTGTCTGATTGCTGCCTGGGTGCTTGTCTCTTCGTTTCTCTGCCGACCGGGAGGGTTTGTGTTCGAAGCAATCCTTTCTCACCGGGATACGGCGAATTCTGGTGTCTGGCGTCGTGCATCTGGTTTTGTCGAACTGTTTGAGGAGCAGCGAAGTCATACAATCGCTGCGGCGATCTGCTGCATGGTCCGACCCGATGGCGGTGTGCAGGCGAATGAAGCCGTTCTGATTGCCGTAGGCAATCCATATGTGGAACCGACGGAACTCTACTATGCACCATCGCGTTCAATCGCTTCAGCCTTGACGGTTTCTGCTGTGGTTTTTGTCTGGCAGGTGCTGCTGCTGTTGTTAATCCGGACGACGGCCCTGCGGTTGGCTCCACGATTGCTCGGTCGATACGATCAGGAGCCTGATTACCGACCACTGGAGGCACAGCTTTTCACATTGCCGTCTGTGATGGGATCGGAAGTGACCGCATGAGCAGATTCGATCGACTGATTCAACCTGGCATCCTGCTGTTTTCCATCCTTTATGCGGCACCGGTCTTTGCCCAGGCCACACAACAAGTCCGCATCGCCGACAAGATCTGGGGGTTCGATGGGCGGGTGATGAATGGTCAGTTCATGCCACTGTCCATCGAACTGGATAATCTGAGCGACGAGCCGATAGAAGCTGAAGCGACCCTGCGATCCGTCGCCGGGATGATTCGTGAAACAGGCGGCACGGCGACGCAGTCAGTTTTTCTGGGCCCGCATTCCCGCCGCTGGGTGCAGTTCTATCCGTACATCGTCGGCATGACGTCCAGTTGGCGTTTCGAACTGCGCACCGAGGACAAAACGCTGACGTTTGATCCGATCGATCAGCCGCGATCCGTGCTGGAATCCGGTTCACTGCAGATGAAGTCGGAAGATCAATCGCTGCCCATCGTGATTCTTGACCGCCCCGATGCACTCGTCAAGATTCCTGTCAGTGTTAAGCACATGCCCGAGGAGATTTTTCCCCCGTATTCGACCGCGACACATGGTTTGTATGCCATGTTCCTGGATCATGTGCCGGACTGGGAAACACCTCGTCAGGAAGCGATGCTGTCGTGGCTGAAAGCCGGTGGCCGACTGCATCTGTTGCTCGATCAGAATCATCAGACGCTCAGGTTTTCCGGCCCTCTCGCCGCGCTCAACGAACCGTTTGATGAATTCCATGTCGGGAGTGGCAGCGTGACACGGCATGAAATCCAGCGGGCTCAGCTTTCCAAAGACATCGTGACGTCGGCCGTCACGACGCAGGGTTTATCCAAAGCAGACCTGGATGAGATTGACGCATACGAAAAACAGAACGGCAGCGGATTCAGCTTTGGAACGAGTGTCACTGACGATGATGATCTGTTCTACGAGCTTCGACAGTTGACACAACCGAAACATATGTGGTGGCTGATTTTCCTGCTGTCGCTGTGCTATGTCGGACTCATATTTCCTGGCTGCTGGGTTCTGTCCCGACAACGCACGCTGCACTTTCTTGTGACATACGGCTCCATTGCCGGGCTCGCTGCAATTTTCAGCCTGATGTTCCTGTTCATCGGTCGCCGTGGATACGGCGAATCGACATCGCAGCATTCAGCCGCCATTGCCCGTGCTGAAGATGACACACACAGCAGCCTGCTGCAGTTGACAACTCTGTTCGTGACGGCCGGAAACACCTATTCCGTCACAGACAAAGATCATCAGACATTATTGGCCTCAGGATCCATCGAAGAGAGCGTGGATGCCAGAATAGCGTCCGGCAACACGGCCAGTTTCGTGTCCCGTATTCCTCCCTACAGTAGTCAGGCCGTGCGGTCCCGCCGCCGGATTGTAAACGACAATTGGAATCTGGCGGTGACCAGCCTGAGTCAGCAAGGTGATGAACTCAAAGATCTGACGATCGCATTCGGCGAGAAATTCCCGAATGATCCACTGGTCGAAGGTCTCATCATTCACGGGCGTCATCTGCATTACACGCAAATCGATCGACCGCACCGGCGACTGTCGCTCACCAGCCGACGCGAACTGCTGCGTACGTACTGCGCACAGACGCATTCCCATATGGGCAGTGCCTCGATTTTGGGCGGTGGCTCTATGCTGCAGACGTACGAACAGTTGGAAGAAGTTCCCAAAGACCCGGTTGAAGCATGTTTCAAGCGGATGCTGCCAAATCTTGTTCGACGAAGTCTCGTTGATGACTTTATTCAGGATGTGGGAAAGTTTCGCCTGCCGGAAGATCGAGTGCGCCTGCTGGTCTACGCACCAATGCTGGAGAATCAGCACTTGCTGGTCGATGCGGATGTGCGTCGCGCGGGGAGAATCCTGTATGTCCGGGACTTGTTATTGAACCCCGCTGATCAGGGGGTGGATGTGAAGGAAGCAGAGAGTAAATAGTCTGAGCGGCTCGGGGGTCAGCATTGGAGTCGGCTGCTTGCCTTGACGTGCTTGTTGCGAAGTCCATGATGGAGCAATCGCAAATGTCGCATGGTAAAGAGATATTGCTGGAAATCGTGTCAATGCTCGTGGGATTGATCCGTTCCAACTCATCTGCTTGCGACGTCTGATGCGCGATCGCTGCCCTTCTTAATCTTACTCTTGATCATAATCCTAATCGATTGCCTCTGGCGATGAGAGAGACTCCGGGATTAAGATTAAGATTAAGATTAAGATTAAAAGGTTGAAGCATAATGTCTGATGTCACGCAACAAACCATCCCGGCAATATCGGTCACCAATCTGTCGCATGCCTTCAAGGGGCATCAGGCGCTGAGTCAGGTCACGTTCTGCGTAATGCCGCAGACACTGCATGGTTTTGTCGGGCCAAACGGTGCCGGCAAGACGACCACGCTCAAAGCCATCTGCACGCTGCTCAAACCCAGCTGGGGCGAGATTCAGGTTTTTGGCAGCAGCGTGCGAGCCGACCCGATCAGTGTGCGACGACGGATTGGATTCATGCCCGATCACTTCAGCATGTACCGCCAGATGACCGTGTTCGAATATCTGGATTTCTTTGCCGCTGCGTACGGTCTGCAGGTCAAGCAGCGTGATCAGGTCATTCATGACGTGCTGACGCTGACTGACATGGACGGTCGCCGCAATGACCTGATCAGCGGGCTGTCGCGGGGGATGCAGCAGCGCGTGAGTCTGGCTCGAGTCCTTGTGCATGATCCGGATCTGCTGCTGCTGGATGAACCAGCCAGCGGTCTGGATCCTCGGGCGAGAATTGAACTGATGGAAATTCTGCGTGAACTGCGACGGATGGGAAAGACCGTGTTTATCAGTTCGCACATCCTCAGTGAACTGGCGGAACTCTGCGACAGCGTCACGATCATCGACCGCGGCCAGGTCAAATTCAGCGGCCCCATGGATGTGTTACTGGAATCGCCCGACGAACTGCCGACTTACAATCTGCGATTGGCAGCGGTTTATGACAATGTGATTGCCCGAATTCGTGAGCTGCCAGGCGTTGACGATGTGAAGGAGCCGGAATTTGCCACCGGGCGGGACTTCAACATCCAATTGGCATTGTCCCTGTCTGCCAACGACTTTCTCAAATCTCTGCTGACTCTGGATCTGCCGATTTCTTCATTCAGCCAGCAGCGACGCCACTTGAATCAGGCGTTCATGGATCTGACCACCCGAGGAGTCCGGACGTGATTTCAGGCATGACCCTGTTCAACTGGACGCTGAAAATGGATTCCAAATCCATTTATCCGCATATCATCCGCGCTGTGTTTTCGTTCATCATGTTCTTTTCGATCTCCATTGCCTTCATGGATGCGTTCGGAACCAGTCGGACCGGTTTGCGCTTTTTTGAAACCATCTGTTACCTGAACGTGCTGCTCATCACCGTCTCCGGGGTCAGCTACTTCGTGACGGCGGTCACCGAAGAGAAGGATGCCGGTACGTTTGCCCTGTTGCGACTGGCCGGGATGACGGCGTTGTCGATCACGCTGGGGAAATCGACGTCGCGACTCGTGAGTTCACTCATGCTGCTGGTGATTCAGTTGCCGTTCACCTTTCTGGCCATCACGCTCGGCGGCG
>JBBJME010000267.1:0-9834 GCA_037719765.1 Planctomycetaceae bacterium | reverse complement strand
ACGACCACCTCCCGCCGCCCGCTGCCACCTGCCAAAGCAGTGGGCTCGAAGCGAGCAGTCGCCACGCGCTGGCGTCCGGTTCAGAACCGTGGGCTAGCGCCCAAATGGCTAATCCTCGTGAACCCTCATTTCAAACCCGATTTGTGATTGAAAGCCGGAAACCTGCGCCACGTCGGCTCAGACAAATGCAGCAGAAATACCTTCATTCGGAAACCCAATGAACTCTGGAAGAGCAGGATCAGGCTGGCGAATTGCTCCAGCAGACATCGAACGAATGATTCCGTTTGAATTATTGCTGGATCGGATCGCCGATGAACGGAGTACTGACTGGATTGCAGTCCGTCGCTACCTGCATGCTCATCCGGAGCCCAGTGGTGAAGAAATCAGGACAACGAAATTTATTGCCGATCGGCTCGACTTGCTGGGGATCAAGCCGAACATCCCCGACCGCGGAGTGGGAGTCATTGCGGATCTGAAAATCGGATCACCAGCGGCGGATGCTCCGATCGTTGCGATCCGAGCCGACATTGATGCGTTGAGAATGCACGATCGCAAGTCCATTGAGTATGCGTCCGGTTGTCCCGGAGTTGCCCACGCGTGCGGCCACGATGCGCACGCGACCGTTGTACTGGCAACTGCGGAGCTCCTGACCACGCTGGCGAATCGACTGCCAGAATCGAATATTCCGTCTGCTCATCTGCGATTCATATTTCAGGCCGCAGAAGAGACTGCTCAGGGAGCGAGCTGGATGGTCGAAGACGGCGCGCTGCACGGCGTGACAGCAATTCTGGGATTACATGTTGATCCGACAATCCCGGCGGGTAAAGTCGGGATTCGATACGGCGTCCTGACGGCACAGGTCGATGAAGTGATCATAGAAGTGCGCGGTAAAGGTGGTCATGCCGCGAGACCGCAGCATACGACTGATCCGATCGGAACAGCCGCGATGCTCGTGTCGGCGTTGTATCAGTCTGTGCCGCGGCGAGCTGACTCATTGACACCAATTGTGTTTTCTGTCGGTTCCATTCATGGTGGCACGGCGTCGAATGTGATTCCGGATCTGGTCGAAATCGCGGGCACACTCCGATCCACCGATCGCCGAACGCGAGACAGCGTGCTGAGCAGTATTCGGCAGATCTGTACGGGAATCGCCGCCGCGACCGGAAATACGATTGATTTACTCTATCGCAGTCCACTGGGTTCTGTGGTCAACGATGTGACTGTCATGTCAGCGATCGAAGCTGCGTCAATTCAGGTTCTCGGCGGCGAGAATATTGTGCTCATCGATCGTCCGAGCATGGGAGGGGAGGACTTTGCCGTTTACACCGATCACGTTCGCGGAGCACAGTTTCGACTGGGCTGTGCCGGTCCGGAGGGCGACTGGCCACTGCTGCACTCGCCGATCTTTGATGTCGATGAGGCTGCGATTCCGCTGGGAGCCAGGATTCTGGCACGCTCGGCCATGCTGCTGGCGATGATCGGACCGGAGTCATCGTCATGCCAATAATGCGATTCACTCCAAATACCAGCCCCACGATCGGCGTTGAGATTGAACTTCAACTGATCGATGCCAAAGAACTGGCGCTGACAAGTGCGATCGATCAGGTTTTGGCTGCCCTGCCGGACCATCTGCGCGATTCCGTGAAGCCGGAACTCATGCAGTGCTATGTCGAGATCAATACGCGGATCTGCCGCAACGTGCGCGAGGTGGGCGAAGATCTGCGCGAGAAGCTGACTCAGGTGGAATCGATCATCCATCCGATGGGTGTCCGGCTGCTGTGGTCCGGAACGCATCCGTTTTCTTCATGGCGGCATCAGAAGATCACCAATCACGAACGCTACGCGCGACTCGTGATGTTAATGGAAGACGTCGTCCGGCGTCTGGTCACGTTTGGCCTGCACGTGCATATCGGTGTCGATTCCGGCGACAAAGCAGTCATGGTCTGCGATCGAATGCTGCACTTTATTCCGTTGCTGCTCGCCTTGTCAGCGAACTCGCCATTCTGGGAAGGCCGCAGCACCGGGCTGCAGTCAAATCGATCGAAGATCATGGAAGGTCTGCCCACGGCCGGTCTTCCCTATCAGATGCGAAACTGGAGCGAATATGTCTGGCTGGTCAAGCATCTGCGGGAAACTGGTTTATCAATTCCATTCGTGAAATCTGGTGGGCATCCGTCCGCATCATGATTTCGGAACAGAAAATGGGTGTCTGTGACGTGCCGCCATGCCTGGATCACGTCCTCGCGATTACGGCCCTGGTCCAGTGCCTTGTGCATACGATCTCGCATGAGATCGACGAAGGCACGTTCCTGTCGGAATACCATCCGATGATGGTCGAACAGAACAAATGGCGGGCGACGCGTTACGGTGCCGACGCCGCGCTGGTGAGTTCAACGACATTTCAACAACGTTCAGTGCCGGAACTTGTGGAAGAGTTAACCGCGCAGCTGACACCCACGGCGATTGAACTCAATTGTCTGGCCGAACTGAACTCTGTGCTGAAGCTCCCCGCCGCCAGTGGTGCGCGACGTCAGGTGGAGATCTACGAAGCCACCGGCAGCCGCCGTAAAGTTGTTGAAAAGCTCCTCGAACGCCCGGCGTTTTAATGCTTCACGTTTTCAGATGAGTGTGCAATGTCATTGAAAATTGTTCTGATGGGGACCGGCGACTTTGCGGTTCCGACGTTTCGCGCCCTGTTGACTTCATCGCACGAAATCGTGGGAGTGCTGACGCAGCCCGATAAGACCGGGCGTGGACATCATCAGCATGCGAACCCGGTGAAGGAACTGGCGGTCGCCAGGTCGGTGCCCGTGTTTCAACCCGAACGCGTTAATCGTCCGGAGATGCTGGAGACGCTGCGAACACTTCAGGCTGATGTGTTTATCGTGGCGGCATATGGTCAGATCCTGAAGCCTGAACTGCTGGCAATTCCGCGACGGGGGGGGTTCAATCTGCATGGTTCGCTGCTTCCGCGTCATCGCGGTGCGGCTCCTGTGCAATATGCGATCTGGAAAGGCGATGTTCTCACCGGCGTGACCATTTTTCAGATTGAACTGGCTCTGGATTCCGGGCCGATCGTGGGGCGCATCGAAACGCCGATTGGTCACTCTGAGACGTCCGGAGAACTCATGCTGCGTCTCGCGGAATTGTCGGTGCCCCTGACTCTGGACGTTGTCAGGAAACTCGAGGCAGGCACTGCCTTGTTTGAGCCGCAGGACACGGCACTTGTGACGCTGGCGCCGAAGATCCCTCGTGAAGCCGGAGTGATCGACTGGTCGAAGTCCGGGCATGACATCGATTGTCACATTCGCGCCATGCAGCCGTGGCCCAGAGCCTCGTCTGTTCTGCAGCGACGCGACCAGCCGCCGTTGCGATGTATTGTGTATCAGGTTACTGCCATCCCTGAAAACGAAGCACCTGAGATAATTGTTGCCCGTGTCTCCGACGCTGGATTTCCCGACAGCGACCTGCCCGAACGCAGCAACATCCCCGGAAGAGTCGTTGAACATCATGGGCGTTTGCTGGTTGCTGCGGGTGACGGATGGCTTGAGATTCTCAAACTACAACCAGAGGGCCGGAAAGCCGTCGATGGACGTTCGTTTGTGAATGGATATCCGCTGGCGGAGGGTGATGGATTTCTGACGACGATGAAAAGGAACGATTCATGACTCGATTTACGCAAGCGGGACAAACTACTTTGAATTCGCTGGTCGTATGTGCCGCATTGATCAGCATTTTCCAATCTCACGAAGTTTTCGCTGCAGAACGCCCCAATATCCTGTTTGTCTTGGCGGACGACTGGGGACGATATGCCAGTGCGTACGGTGCCGCCGAACCGGACGGCCTGAACGCAATTGTAAAGACTCCGAACTTTGATCGCGTCGCCGCAAATGGTGTATTGTTTACGCGCGCTTTCGTCAACAGCCCGTCCTGTACACCGTGTCGCAGTTCGTTATTGTCGGGGCAATATTTCTGGAGAACGGGTCGCGGTGCAATTCTGCAGGGCGCGGTCTGGGATTCGTTGATACCAGCGTTTCCGCTGTTGCTGCAGAAATCCGGCTATCGTATTGGCCATTCGGGGAAAGTCTGGAGTCCCGGCACACCGGCGAACGCACCCATCGGTGCCGTCAAGACGTCATTCAGCAAGCGTGGAAATCAATTCAATACGTTCTCGAAGCAGGTTTCCTCCGCAGAAAACCCTGATCGAAAGCGTCAGGAATTGTTGGATGAAGTACGTGGCAATTTTCAGGACTTTCTCAAAACGCGATCCGCTGACGAACCCTTTCTGTACTGGTGGGGGCCGACCAATACACATCGCACATGGATTCAGGGTTCTGGAAAAGAACTCTGGGCCATTGATCCGGAATCGCTCGCGGGCAATCTACCGGGATGGTTACCCGACGTCCCGATCGTGCGTGAAGATGTAGCCGATTATCTGGGCGAAGTGCAGGCGGTCGATGCTGGCCTTGGTGTCCTGGTGAATGAGCTGGAAACGACAGGTTACCTGGCAAACACGTTGATCATCGTTTCGGGCGATCATGGAATGCCGGGAGTGCCGCACGGCAAGTGCAATCTCTATGATTCCGGCGCTGCGGTTTCTCTGGCCGTAAGCTGGCCTGGACAGATTCCAGCCAGTCGAGTCGTCGATGATTTCGTCAGTTTGCCTGATCTGGCACCAACGTTACTCGATGCAGGCGGTGTTGCTGTACCGGGCGTGATGACGGCTCGCAGTTTGATGCCAGTCTTGAAAGCAACCGGAAACGGACAGATCGATGCGACGCGGGATCACGTCGTCATTGGCCGTGAACGTCATGTCGCAAAAGCTCGCACCGATTTTCTGCCGTATCCGCAGCGCGCGATCCGCACGGCGGAATTCCTGTACGTGCGAAACTTCAAGCCGGATCGCTGGCCGATGGGGGTGGCGCCAGGATTCGGTTTGACGGAAGGTCCAATGCCATCCGCAAAGAAACTGGATGCCAGTACGTTTGCCGCGTTCGGAGACATGGATGCCAGCCCGACGAAGACATGGCTGCTCACGGAGGGCCTGGCAGATTCCCAATATCGCCGATTCATTGAGATGCAGTTCGCGCTGCGCCCGGAAGAAGAGCTCTACGACCTGGAAAATGATCCCGATCAAATTCACAATGTCGCAAGCCAGCCGGAATTCGCCGCAGCCCGAAAAAAACTCGCGGATCGCCTGTTGACGATTCTGAATGACTCCAACGACCCTCGCGTCAAGGGTGACGGATCGACTTTCGACAACCCGCCGTATTCCGAACCGGTCAAGTAGGGTGGGACTGGCGTGCGCAAAAGTCGGGTTCGTGAGGGAGCAGATCTGGAAGTTCGTGCGACAACGCTGAAATATTGAAAGTTTTTTTATGACGCTGAAAAGCGGTCTGCACCTGGAGGACCTGCAATATCAGGAATTGTCGAGAGACATGAATGCCGCCGTTTTGCTGCTGGTGGCTTGGCGAGTCCAGTGCCTGACTCAGGTCGGCCGCGACGATCCCGCGACGCCGTGTGATCAGTAATTCGACAGCGCCGAGTGGAAAGCGGCCTGCCAGCCGCTCGTCATTCCCTGCCATCTCCAAAATTCGGATTTCCAATCTGATTCTGGTTCAGTTCGGTGCGGCCGGAGTCTCTGACTTTGGATTCTCCGCAGCAGGTTCGGGAGTCTCGTTCGGTTCCGTTGGTGCTGGTTCCGTTGGTGCTGGTTCCGTTGGTGCTGGTTCCGTTGGAGTGGCCCCTGATTCGCCCTCAGTGGTTGGACGATCTGTGGCAGCAGGATCTATTGTTTCAGAATCTGTCGCCGCGTCTTCAAGTGGTGGACGATTGCCTTTGCCACCTTTTCGGCCGCCGCCCGGCGTTCCGCCCATTCCCATCGGTCCGCCCATTCCCGGCGGGCCACCCATTCCCATTGGGGCTCCTGTCATCGGCCCACTTGCCGCTGGAGCCCCAGGCGCAGCTTGTGGATAGACAGCCTCACCTTCCATTGAAGTGTAAAAGCTCACCGCGGCGGCTGGATCGCTGTGATCTGACGAAACGTAAAGTTCCGGGGCTTTATCACCCATCAATGGGCGCAGCAGGCTGTACCAATAGTAGTGATGCAGGTCTTCATACTCACCCACCTGGACATCAGATTTCGACGGGAACGCAGCGACCATTCCCTGCGCTTCATCGAATGAGACGTTTTTAAACAAGCCGTTCTCCGACACTTTGTTGTACGATCGCAAAGTCAGAAACTGTCCTAGTCCGGCTCGCACTTCAATCCCGCAGATGATGAGCACGATGCCCAGGAAAACCAGCGAGATAATTGTTCGTGTGCCTGAGACCTTAGGGCCAGTGGGTGCCTTGGCAGGCGGAATTTGGGACATGAGCATTCTCCATCGAGAAATAATGAATTCAGAACAACCGTGGCAGGACACAGGAACGACCCACGGGATCTCAACGATCACGCACTAAAATACGTTGAACTGCAACCGTTGTCACCTGATGAACGAAAGAGTCTTCCAGAATCTGCCAGCAATTTGCTACGTCCCGGCCTTTCTGCAGCAAATCCGGGCTTTGCGAGTCTCCAATCCCCCACAAACTTCAGATCCCCGGCTTGCAAATACATTGGAGTGACAGCGACAATCAGGCGTCCCACGCCTGCGTATCGTTGTCCGGAGTTCATCGATGACTGGAACCGTCCTGGAACGAAGCCTGCGCAATGTCATTGCTCGGTTGCAGAAGTTGCGAATTCTTCGACGACAGACCGTCTGCTGGCTGCTGTTGCTGGTGCCCGCGATCGCATTGACGTTATTGTTGCCTGCGTCGCTCGGATACGTCGGCTCAGAACTTCCCGTGCTGTTGGGTGCCACCATTGTCGGCACGATCCTGTCACGCATGTTGACGAAAACTCCATCAGTCAACGATGCCGCGAGACTGGTTGAGCAGACACACCCGGAATTGAACGACGTGGTTCTCACGGCTGTCCAGGTTTCGCAGCATCCAGCGCGACGACCGTCGGTGCTTTCCGCCATGGCACTGCAGGAGCCGATCACGCCAAACAACGCGACTGGTCCCGCGCTGTGCCTGGTGGGACGCTGGCGAAGTGGACGCTGCTGAGTTTTCTGTCGTTTGTCGTCATGGTGTCGAGCGTGATGGCCGCCAGCCGTTACGGTCGTGATTTGATCAAGCCATCGGGCAGAGCTGCTGCCGGCTCAGAGCAGAAGCCGACCGCACTGGTTACGGAACTTGTGATCGAACCGGGCGACACCGAAATTGAACGTGGCTCGGCACTCACTGTGGTTGCAAGATTTCCTGGCGTCGTGCCAACTCGCGCAGTGCTTGAATTCGTCGATGCTCAGAATGTGACTCGTCAGCTGGCGATGACCGAAACAGTCGATGCCGGAGTCTTCGCCGCACGCATGGACGAGATCTCAAGTGACGGCGTCTATCGAGTGCTTTATGACGAACGCGAAGCTCAGTTCATTGAACCACGGATTTCGCCCGATTTCAAAGTGGCCACCTATGTGCGACCGAAACTGGAGCAGGCCGATGCCATCGTCACGCCGCCGGCATGGTCGGGCCGACCTCAGGAAACGATCGAGGATGTCATGCGGATGACGGTGACAGAAGGCTCGACGGTCGTGTTGAAGCTGCGACTCAACAAACCCGTTGCGCTTGCGGAGCTGCATCCGAAGGGTGGATCGGCAATTGTCCTTGTGCCGGATGCGGATGATCCAACGATCATGGAAACAACCATGGTGGTGACCGAAAGTCATGCGTGGACCGTGCAGTTACAGGACGCGGATGGGCGAACGCCGGCAGATGAAGAGCAAATCTCCATCAAAGTCAGTCGCAATCAGCCGGCGCAAGTAAAAGCGACGTTTCCCGGCAAAGACACGAACGTCTCGCCGTTACAGGAGTTTCTGGTCGAAGCCAAAGCAAGCGACGATTTTGGCATCGTGGGTATTGGGGTGCAGTATTCTCTGTCCGGAGGTGAGCTGAAAGATCAGGCCTTGAAGCACGACGAGGGAACATCCGTCGCCACAGCTGACTCAACCGCCGAGGTCTCGGTAGCCGAGGCCTCAGTCCCCGGTGTTCCAGCGCCGCTGCTCAATGCCGTCATTTCACACCACATTGAACTGGAGCCGCTCAAGGCGGCCCCGGACGACCTGGTCACCTATTCATTTTGGGCCAGCGACATTGGACCCGACGGCGCGGAACGCCGCAGTGACAGTGACATCATGTTTGCTGAAGTCCGACGATTCGAAGAGATCTTTCGCGAGTCACAGCAGAGCGGCCAACAACAGAATCAGCAACAGCATCAGAATCAGCAACAGAGGAGTGCCGTCGATGGCGTCCTGAAGTTGCAGAAGGAGATTATCTCCGCCACATGGAATACGATTCGAGCGGAAGCCGAAAAACGCAGGGACGGTTCATTGGCAGCCGACGTCGGCGTCATCGCAGAATCACAAGACCAGGCGATTGAGCAGCTTGGAGCAGCAATGGAAGAGCTTGCCGGAGATCCACAAACGACCGCATTGGCTGCGAAGGCAAAGGATGAGATGACGTCCGCTCGAAAGAAGCTGCACGATGTTCGCGCCGGCAGAGAATCAGCCAGGCTTTCCGACGCGATGTTGATCGAACAATCCGCCGTTCAGACGCTGTTGAAAATGCGAGCGGCCGAATTTCAGGTGCGTCAGCAGCAACAACAGCAGGGCGGAGGTGGCGGTGGCAGCAGCGCGTCGCAACAACAGTTGCAGCAACTGGAACTGGACAATCAGCGGAATCGCTACGAAACCGAACAGCAGGCTCAACTGCAGCAAGAGCAGACTCAAGAACAACGTGAACAGGTTCAGGTGCTGAATCGTCTGAAAGAGCTGGCTCGCCGACAGCAGATGGTGAATGAACGACTAAAGCAACTGGAATCCGAACTGCGTGCCGCCACGACCGACAAAGAGCGTGAAGAAATCGAACGCGAACTCAAGCGCCTGCGTGACGAACAGCGCGAAATGCTGCGCGAAGTGGATGAACTGAGTGAACGAATTGAGCAGGCCGCGGATCGCCAAAAACCTGAATCGGCTCAGATGCAGCAGGAGATGGAACAGGCTCGCGAGAATGTGCAGCAGGCGTCGCGAGCGATGGACGAAGGCAAACTTGCCGAAGCAATTTCTGAGGGAACTCGTGCCGAGCGACGATTTGAAGAGTTGAAGGAAGAGTTTCGCAATCAGACGTCATCGCAGTTCGACGAAGCCGTGCGTGACCTGAGAGATCAGGCTCGGGACCTGAGTGAACGTCAGGAAAAACTGGCTCAGCAGTTGGCCGGCAAAGAACCGGCAGGAGAAACGGGCGAAGCACAAAAGAAGCAGCTCTCGCTGCGAGCGGATCGCGATCGCGAACAATTGCAAAATGATTTTGGCGAGCAGCGAGACAGACTGGAACGTGTTGTCGAACAAACCAAGCAGATGGTTGAGCAAGCCGAAGAAAGTGAACCTCTGCTGTCGAACAAGTTGTACGATACGCTGCGAGATCTGAAAGATTCAAAGCCGGACGAAGCGCTGCAGGCGACTGAGTTGCTCACCAGTCGCGGCATGTGGTCGCAGTCGCAGCAGGCCGAACAGGTGGCGCGGCAGGGCATTGAACAACTGCGCGAAGGCATTGAACGGGCAGCAGATTCTGTGCTGGGCAGTGATGTGGAATCATTGCGACGTGCTCAGTCGCAGCTGCAGGATGCAACAGAAAAACTCGCCAGCGAAGTGCAGAACGCCACCGGTGAAAAACAGCAACCGGGCGAAGGTCAACAACCGGGTGAAGGTCAACAACCGGGTGAAGGTCAACAACCGGGTG
>JBBJME010000266.1:0-9904 GCA_037719765.1 Planctomycetaceae bacterium | reverse complement strand
GTGAATGAGATCACTCAGCTGTTTCAGGATCGCGAGATCCCGATGTACGGCTCGTCGCGAATCGCCTGGGAAAATCGACTCCTGAGCAGTTCTGAACCGTTTGCGACGTTCTCGCTGGCGAATACGCTGGCAGGAATTCTGGCAACAGGCCTGGTGCTGTTAATCGGGCAGGCGTCATCGACAGTTGGCGAGCAACGCAGAGCCTCCTGGCTAAGCACGATGTTGTTGGTGATTCAGATTTGCCTGATCGCCTATTGTCTGATTCTGACGAAGAGCCGATCGGCATGGCTGGGGACATGTGTTGGTCTTGTTATTCTGCTGTTTCGAAGAGTTCGCCTGTCCGCCGTTCAAAATGTTTTCCGTTGGCTCGTGGTCGGCAGCCTTCTGACGGCCGCAGCGGTCGGGATCGGCGTCGCGGCCGGTGGACTCGACAAGGAAGTGATTCTCGAATCACCAAGATCGCTGCAATTCAGGTTGCTGTACTGGACCGGGACGTTGAAGATGCTTCGGAACCAGCCGGTGACCGGCGCGGGGCCGGGAAATTTTCGGCAGGTTTACCTGCAGTACAAGGCGGATGAATCGAGTGAAGAGATTCGCGATCCACATAACTTTGCACTGGATGCCTGGTCTTCGAGCGGACTGACTGGACTGTCTGGACTGCTTCTGATCATCGGTTGCACAGGTTGGCGTTTGATGAAACGTCCGACAGAACTGAGTCCACATAAAATACGAGGCGATCAGGAAAGACTGGTCGCTCCGCGTGTCCGGCCACTGCGAATCGTGGTCGGAGGAATCCTGAGTGGATTTGTGCTGCACATTGCCTGGACCTGGATCAACGGCTCCGACGAATGGACTTCCGAGCCGATTCGCCTGCTTTTGCTCGGTGGGGTTTCACTACTGATTTCGCGTGGCAAGCCTTCGTTTCGACCTTTGGATTCCGCGGCGTGCCTTGCTGCTTCGACGGCGATGATGGTCAACCTGCTGGCGGCAGGTGGTTTTGAAATGCCAGCGGTGATGATCACGCTTCTCCTGTGTCTGGCGGCAGGGATTCGCTGTGACGGACCTCAATTGCATTCCCGTGGAACAAAAATCAGCCTGCTGTACGCCGTGGCGTGTCTGGTGGCATGCACAGTGATTACTCGCTTCGGTCTGCTGCCGGTCACAGCCTCGGGAAAACACATCGAGATCGGCAATTCACTGCTGACCAATGCACGGTTTCCGTCGAGGGCGCTGGATCAATTTCAGCAAGCCCTTCAGGCAGATCCTCAAAGTGTGACACCGCGCCAACGAATTGCGGAGGTTTTGTCGTATCGTCTTGCTGAGGCTGCGGCTTTGCGCGCGGCGGAAATGGAGGGTGTCGGCACCGAAACTGGGGAAAAAACTGGACGCAGCAAAGAAGATGACGACAATCGCAAACTGGCGGACGACGCGTTGCAGGCCTGCGAGAATCTGATTTCGACCGATCGTCGCAACAGTTTCAGCTACCGATTGCGGGCTGAAACGCGATGGAATGCTGGCCTTCTGATAGACGATGTCCAGCTTCGGAACATGGCGGTCGTGGATCTGAAGACAGCGGCAATTCTGTATCCTTCTTCGGTTGATGCATGGTATCGTCTGGCTGAGCAACTTGATGCGGCAGGTGTGGAACATGTTGGCGCAGCAAAGGATGCGGCCGAGCGAGTCCTTCAACTGGAGGAGCTCAATCGCACATGGCGTCATGCCGATCGTTTTCTGACGGAAGAACAACTGGTTAAAATAAGCAGGATCGCAGGGCAATAGCTGCATCCGAATTTCTGAGCGGAATCCCCGCTGACATTAAAGTCAAGAGTCGCTATCTGAGATTGTCAAATGAAAAATTCACTGCTGTTTGTTGGACTCATGCTGGCAGCCATTGCGGCCATGATAGGCACCGTCGTCGTGCTGGGGAATCATGTATCTGATGATCTTCGCGACACAACGAAGGGGCTCAAAGTACCGACCTCGTTTCCAAAGCAGGACTTGAAGAGCGAATCGAACACGACGCCTGTGGATCTTCCCGTGGCCTCAAAAACGGGCCCGTGGCCAAAAATCGTCTTTGACGAAGCAACGTATGCGTTCGGCCGGATGGCAGTGAATGCGAAAAACAATCACACATTTGTGATTCGAAACGAAGGCGAAGCAGATCTGATCATGAAGGAAGGCAAACCCACCTGCAAATGCACGACATTTACCGTGGAATCCAAAGTGCTGAAACCTGGCGAAGAGACGAAACTGGTGATTGACTGGAAGGCTGGCGCGGCACCGGATCGAGCATTCCGGCACGGTGGTCCGGTTTATACAAACGATCCGAGGAATGCTGAAGTGAATTTCGCTGTGGAAGGTGCGATCGATATGCCGGTTGAGGTATTGCCGAACCTCTGGAGTGTCGGCAGCATAAATCTTGAAAAAACGGGGACGCTTCGGGCGGCGATCGCTTCGCGTTTGACTGATCAGCTGGAAGTGGAATCTGTCGAAAGCCCTTCCGGCAAAGTGAATGTCCGAATCAGCCCGATGAGTGTCGAAGAAATCGCCTCAGAAAAATGGGCAAAGGGGTTCCGGCTGGACGTCGAAATCGCCGCCGACATTCCTGTAGGTAAGTTCGAAGAGGAAATAAAAATTCACCTCAAAGGAGTGGACCAGGTGCCGTTCGTGACGGCCAGACTGACAGCTCGCAAGTACGGAAGTTTCATCCTGCAGCCTCTGGATGGCGCGTTGTTTGTACCGGACAAAATGATCCTGCAGTTAGGTCAGTTCCCTGCTTCGGAAGGACGACACGTCAAACTCCTGCTGATCGTTGATGAAAAAGACATGACAGAACCGTTGCAGATCACCGACATTAAGGCCGATCCTCCGTTTCTGAAAGCGTCATTAGAACCACTCGGCACATCCACCGGCACGGTACATCGCTATGCCGTAGAGATCTCCGTCCCGCCTGGTCGTCCTCATGTGCACAAAACCGACACTCAACGCGGACATATCACGATCTACACCAATCACCCGTCGAAAGAAACGATTGAATCGGAAGTCCTGATGCACTCGCATTGAGTTTTTTCGTGTGCCCTGCGCAAAAAAAAGCTGAGTCCCGTTGCAGCGGGGTCTCAGCTTCGTGTAGTGACTTGAGCGGCGATCGATGATTAGTTCAGAATCTTCGCCGTGTCTTCGATGACCTTCGCGATGGCTTCTTCGGACAGGTCACCGGCAGCGAAGGCATGGTTGACCTTGACATTGCTGTCAACCCACATCATCACCGTGACGTTTGCTTTTTCGTCGATCTTGTACTTTGTCGGGCCAACGGCGTTTTCAAAAACTGTCAACGGCGTGTGCGTGATCTTCTGCTCTTCGGCGGTCTTTTTCAGCGCGGCTTCCTGAGCATCAGGATCGTCTGACAGCACGGTCACAAACGCTGCCATTTTCTTTTCTTCCTGTTTACCGACGACTTCGTCGATCTGCTTCAACAGCTTCGCAGTATTCTCATCCATTTTTCGAATGAAGACACTCACGACCGGTCGTGCGCCGTATTGACATCGGTAGCAGAGCTTCTTTCCGGCAAGCGGTCCGGTAACGTCCGTGACGTTGAACGCATCCGGATAGGCATCAACCTGCAAACCTGACTTCAGATCTGCCGCAGACGCGAACTGACAGGCCGAAAGCATCAGCCCCATCACACACAACACAACAAATTTCTTCATACTGCTCATCTCCCTGTTTTGAGTCATTCAACAAGAGACTCCTCGAAACCTTCGAGAGGTCTTACCACAATCGATTCGATCCAATAAACATCCGTCGCCCACAATTGCTGCGGAACGCAGCGGACGATTATTCTTTCTGAGCGGTCACTCGTCGAACTGTTTCCAGGATATTCCTGGAATCCTGCTCGGTATCAACCGCCGTATTCTTATGCACAATCCTTCCGTCTGCGTCAATCAGGAACGTCCAGCGACTCGCCGTCACACCTCGTATGAGGGACCTTTCCACGCCGTCCACCTTACGCGTGATTGTAGCGCCATCCCGGACCGGGACACCAAAAGCTTTTGAGATTTTTCCTTCTTCATCGGCCAGCAGCGAAAAATTCAGCGAATTGACCCTGGCAAACAACTCATGATTATCTATCGAATCTCCGCTGACCCCCACAACCTCCACGCCAGCTTCTTCGAAGTCCTTCATTTGGTCTCGAAATCCACAGGCCTGCCGAGTACATCCGCTGGTCAGGTCGGCCGGGTAGAAATAGACAACCAGGAATTTTCTGCCGACGTGATCTTCTGATCGCCAAATCATTCCGTCTGCAGCTTTGGCCTGGAAGATTGGAACGACATCGCCTTCGCTCAGAGTCACCTCCAAAGCGTCCGCAAATCCCGCTTGTGTCAGCGGAATGATCATCAGAGAAAGGATCAGGCTACGCAACACCAGACAACGCATTGAATCCTCCGGCGACTTAGGGGGAGAATCCATTCCATCATCAAGCGCCGGTCCCTCAACGCAACTAAGGAGTTCTGTCAATTATTTCCGCAGTCGTCCACCGGGATGCCAAAAACGGGCGGGCAAATCTTAACTGGACGTTTTCCAGTCGCGAAAGAAAAGACTGAAATCAGGCGGCAGGATCTGAACAAGCAGGCAGGAAAAACAAGCGGGTTGTTGTGATTCTACGAAATCCAATGCCCCTCGTCAAATCCAGGACGCTTTTGTACCTCAATTGAACACACTACCTTGAGAACCGTCTGAATCCGCTGTGCCAATCACTCCCCTGTATCCTGGCAATAACGATGCAAATATCGCCACCTGCGGCGAGCGTCATTTCACCTGCAGGAAGTGCGATCGCTCGCTTCACTGTGGCGGGATTTGCCGGAATCCGGGTTCGGTAGTGGAGTTGTCACGAATTGTGGCAGCTCAACCGCTTGAATCTCATTGAGTCGTAATTCTGTCCACGGGTATACCACGACTCGATCTGTGGCAAGCAGGCTTGCTGCATTGATGTGGTAATGCGTATTTTTGAGTTGCTGACTTGCTGGATCATGACAGCGGGAGATTCTTCATGGCATTTCGTTTCATCCTGCTCTGGTCAATCTTGAGTCTTGGGTCTGTCTGCTGTGGACAGGGCCTGCGGATTTCCACGCATGTTTATGATCTGGAAAAAGCGGCTGCACCCGGAGAGATGTTGAGCAGCAGCCTGAGCCTGTGTCATAATGGGCGGATTTATGACTATGTCAATGCCGCCGATGAAGTGGTGATCTTTGATCCGGTCGAACGACGATTCACAATCCTGAGCAATTCTCGCGACTTATCCACGACACTGACGTTCGATGAAATTCGTCACAAGCTGGATTCCCTTGAACCCAGGACGACAGAGTACCTTCAGGAGCTGCGCTCGACCGGAACGCCTTCGGCCGAACGCATGGCAGACGCGATTACCTTCCAGTTGCATCCGAAGTTTGAGCAGTCGTATGACCCGATGAAGGAGACACTGGTGTTGTCGTCTCCGTCCTTGACGTATCGCGTTGAGACACGCAAGTGGGCCGACGCTGATCAGGTGGAACGCTATCTGGCATATGCTGACTGGACCGCGCGGCTGAACTTCATTCTCCATCCAAACAGCCTTCTTCCCGAACCGCGAATCGCTCTCAACGAAGCGCTCCGAGGTCTGAACGGTCGCATGCCGGTCAGCGTTGAGCTGGATCTGCGTCCGAATGACAACCTGCATCTTCGCGCCGCTCATCAATTGACTCGTACTTTAAGCGAAGACGATCATCGCCTGATTGCGAAATGGGAACTCGATCTGAAATCGAAGAGAGTTCAAAGAGTGCCATTTCTCAGCTACCAGCAGTCCGTCCTGGTTTCGAAATCACGCTGAGCGCATCTACTGTTTTACTGGTGGCGATTTCCAGACGAAACGTAAGCTCCGATCACGATGATGATCCCGACAAATCCGGCGATTGCGGAAGTCGTGGAAGGACCGGACGATGTGGAACCGACAGTCGGACCGTCGGCCGCATTCAAAGCGGCATACTCCCAATCCGACTGCGTTGTCGCTGGCAGTTCATCGGCCTCTCCAACAGTCTGAGCCTCTGACGGTCCCACGATCACCGGGGTTTCGTTCAGGGCTGCCGCCAGTTTATCACTGTAAATATACAAATCCGATGTTTTGTCCTCGCTGTTGCGCGCAATTTCGGTTTGTGGTGTTGCGGAGCGTATTCCTGCGGACGCTGCGACTGGATTGTCGGCTGCGGTCGGACCCTGTTTCGGAGGACCAGTGGTGTATTCGGTTCTCCAGAAACCGGAGTCGTATCCGAAAGGATCGAATGTGGATTGTTGCACATCTCCCCCGAAAGTGTTCGACTTGAGTTGTGACGAAAGCTGCGATGTCGCAGGAACAAACTGCGGCATCGAAGCGACTCTCGGCAATCTCTGGATGACCGTCAGAGTCAGACCTGCGAATAACAGCACGTTTTTGAGTCGCATGATCTAATCCATGAAGTGAATGAAAAGACATCGCATCTGTGCTTCAACGAGCAAGCATTCGCTGTGCCGACCTTAAGAACAAGACAATCCAGCCATTGGCACGACGTACGTCGGTTTGGAAACCTGAACTTTGCCGCGCCGATTCTTTCCAAAACACGGGAGTTCGCCACCTGCACGCCTTTGCCGACGTTGAATCCTGGAGACCAGGCACGTTTCGCAGCTTGAACAACCCCATGCCGATATCCGATGCCATTTCGCATCATTTGTGCTGTTGCAACGACACACAATCGTGATCCCACGCGGGCTGCGGCACGGCAATTGCCTTGTTTTTCCAAAGCGCCGTTTGTCTGCCGACCTCAACCACGAAGCGGTGGTTTTTCCGATCGCAGGCGCGGCATTGACCATGCTTTATCTGATCCAATACACTTGGCGGGCTTTGACTTACGACAAAACTGCCATTTTTCGATCCGAGTCGATCGTACTGCCGATGCGGCAGTACGCTGATGTTGGCCCGGATCAAGGATCTCTCACCAAGAATCTCAGGACGATCGCGCGACATGGAGTTTCTGGAAAAAGTAGGCGACTTCTTCGAAGTTGCCAGCGGGAAGCTGGTACGCGGCATCACGACGCTGTTTGGTTCGTCAAACGAACGTCACATCAAGCGACTGGGCTTTGTTCGCGACAAACAGGGAAATACAACCATCGTTCCTGGTTCGATGCTCGATCGCATCAACGCGCTGGAGCCTGAATGGCAAAAAATCTCTGACGAAGAGCTTCGCCAAACTGCTGCGCGATTTCGCGCGCGGATACTCAAAGGCGAATCGCTGGACGATCTGCTGCCGGAAGCCTTCGCTGCTGTCCGTGAATCCAGCCGTCGCTTTCTGAAGATGCGTCATTACGAAGTACAGATGATCGGCGGTTTTATTCTTCACAAAGGCATGATTGCCGAAATGGTGACCGGCGAAGGTAAGACGCTGGTGTCCTCTCTGCCAGCCTTTCTGAATGCGCTCGTCGGCAAAGTCCACGTGGTCACGGTCAACGACTATCTGGCTCAGCGCGATATGGAATGGATGGGGCCGATCCATTTGAATCTGGGACTTACGGTCGGCGCAATTCAGTCCAATATGTCATCGTCGCAGCGACAGGTGCATTACGCCTGTGATATCACATATGGCACCAGCAATCAGTTTGGTTTCGATTACCTTCGTGACAATATGAAGCCGACGAAGGATCAACAGGTACAGGGACCGATGGACTACGCCATCGTGGATGAAATTGACAACATCCTGATCGATGAGGCACGCACGCCGCTCATCATCTCCGGTCCAGCCCATGACAACCTTGAAAAATACCCTCGCGCAGATGCGATTGCGCGGCAACTGAAAAGAGACACAGACTTTGAAGTCAAGGAAAAAGAACACACGTGCCATCTGACGGAGGAAGGCGTCCGCCGGGCAGAACAACTGGCAGGCGTCGAAAGCTTCTACACGGCTGGCAACATGGAATGGCCGCATCTGCTGGACAATTCGCTGAAAGCGCATTTCCTTTACAAACGCGACGTCAACTATGTGGTTGAAAAAGGTGAAGTCGTCATTGTTGACGAGAACACCGGGCGCAAAATGGAAGGTCGCCAGTGGAGCGACGGACTCCACCAGGCAGTTGAAGCGAAAGAAGGCGTGAAGATCAAGGAGGAATCACAGACTCTGGCCACCATCACGCTGCAGAACTATTTCAAGCTGTACAAGAAACTGGCAGGGATGACCGGTACGGCGATGACGGAATCGGAAGAGTTCCTCAAGATCTACGATCTGGACGTGGTGGCCATTCCCACCAATCGCCCGATGCAGCGGAAGAATTATCCCGACAATATCTACGGCACGGAAAAAGAAAAATGGGATGCCGTCATTCAGGAGATCCTCGAAGTTCACGCGACAGGTCGTCCGCTGCTGGTCGGGACAACATCGATTGAGTTGTCAGAGATGCTCAGTCAGCGGCTGATCCGCAAAGGTGTTCCTCACTCCGTGCTGAACGCCAAGTTCCACGAACGGGAAGCAGAGATAGTGGCGCAGGCTGGCCGCAAGGGTGGCGTGACGATTGCGACCAACATGGCTGGTCGCGGTACGGACATCATTCTCGGGGGTAACCCGGAGCACGCGGCCTGGGAAGAACTCAAGGCGACATTTTCATCGCGTCTTGACGTGCCAAAATCCGAATGGGACGCTCTCACAAAGAAGATCGCCGAACGAGAAGGCATGGTGGCTGAGTCGAAGGTCGTTACGGAAATCGGCGGCCTGCACGTCGTCGGCACTGAACGGCATGACTCACGTCGTATCGACCTCCAGTTGCGTGGTCGAGCCGGACGTCAGGGGGATCCCGGTTCCAGTCGCTTCTTCATCTCGCTCGACGACAAACTGATGCGTCTGTTTGCCGGTGACGCAGTCAAACGCATTATGCAGTGGGCCGGATTGAAAGAAGGCGAACCGATCGTGAGTTCCATGGTGACCCGTCGTATCGAAGGGGCTCAGAAAAAGCGTGAAGAGCAGCACTTCGATCAGCGCAAGAATCTGCTGGAATACGACGAAGTGATGGACGAACAGCGCAAGCGCACGTACTCGTATCGTCAGAAAATTCTGGATGGCGTCGACTGTCGCAGCCTGCTGCTGGGGATGATCAACACCGAAATCGAACGCTGGACCGGTCAGTTCCTGGCAAGAGATTATCGTTGGGAGACGATCGTTGGCTGGGTGAATCAGAATCTGAATCTGGAAATTGAGGCGTCTGATATTCGTGACATGTCGCGTGAGGAACTGGAACAGTATCTTCGCGATGAAAGCGAACGTCAGGGCGAAATTCTGATCTATGAGCAGATTGATGTCGATTTGCCGGAAGACGCAGAAAGCAAAATGGACTGGAACTGGCTTGCCCTGAGCAAATGGGCAAATCGCCACTTCGGGTTGTCACTTCAGGACAAAGATCTTCGTAAATACGATCGCGAAGCTCTAGCGCCGGCGTTGTTTCATCTGGCAAAGGAAGCAATGGCTCGCCGGGATTTCATTCCGCTGGACGATTTTCTGGACCCGCATTTTCCATACAAGTCACTCGCGGGCTGGGCGAATTTCAACTTCCTGCTGGGAATCAAGCCAGAGGAGTTGCTCGGCAAAGAACAATCAGAGATCGTCAGGCTGTTGCAGGAACGAGTCCGTGCTCGCTACGACGATAAAGAGGTGACGTTTCCTGTATCCGTCGGAATGCACAATTTTCTGGCTGGCGACGGTAAGGAAAACGAACGCTTCAACCGCGAGAAACTTGCGCGATGGGCGAACACTCGGTTTCGTTCAGAGTTTATTCCGGAACAGTTTTCCGAACAGCAGTCGGCGCAGATTTATGAAACGCTTGTCGCCGCCAGCCGCCAGTTTTTGTCGCGACGGCCGGA
>JBBJME010000265.1:0-9972 GCA_037719765.1 Planctomycetaceae bacterium | reverse complement strand
GAATGGCTTATGGTTACCGCGATCATGATTACTTCATCGCCAAACTCTATGCCCTTCATCTCGCGAAGTTCGCTCTCATCGGATAATCACTGATTTCTATGACGCGCACTTCATTTGTCGATGAACCGTTTTTCCGCCCAGGACTTTCGAAATGGGGCCTTCCGATCTGCGAACAAGCTGGTCATACGATTCCTTCGCTTCCCGATCATACGGTTTGAGCTTCAACTTCTCCTGCAGCAATCTCATCAGCGATTCGTTATCAACTCGGGTTCGTGCGGCTGCGATTCCCTTCGTTAAACGTTCAGCCTCGTTGGACAGTCGTTCGGCTCTTTCCAACAATTGCTGCATGTTTGGAGTACGAATTTCGTATGGGTAATCGGACAAGAGTCGAACGACCTGTTCGTAATCATAAGACTTCATCAGTCGGACGGCTGTTTCGCACATTTCCGTACGACCAGCACGGACTTGTTCCCGGAGTTTCCGCAGCTTCGGTAACTCTGCGGCGGCCCAAACGGCGTATTGCCGCAGGACGTCACTTGTTTCTCTGGAAAGCGAGACCAGCAGAGTCTCCGCCGGACCGTAGTCACCCGCCTTGATAAGTTTCTCAATATGATGTTTCCGTTGTTCTCCTTTATTTGTCGGTGCCGTTTCGTTCGCCGTATCGTCATTCGCTGTTGGAGTCGCGCCGTCGAATTTGTCGAGATACTCCTGCAATGCCTCGGCCGCCGCCTGCATCGATAGGAAGCGCTGATCCTGCTGCTTCGCCATCATTTTGGTGCAGATTGTCTCCAGGCGAACACTCAGATTCTTGCGGTAGACAGAAGGCTTGTCGGGTGTCTTTGTCATGATCTGTCCCATGACTGACGCGAAGCTGCCCTCAAATGGAACTCGCCCGGTGAGCAATTCATACAGAATCACACCAAGGCTGTAGATATCCGACTGTGGCCCAATTCTGTTCTCAGCTCCGTCAACCTGTTCGGGAGACATGTAGCATGGCGAACCCATAATTGCACCAGCCAGAGTAACTCTCTGATCGTCATTGCGGTTGATGCGACGTGCTAGTCCGAAATCAAGGATCACAGGTTCGTTGTTGAGATTGATCATAATGTTGGCAGGCTTCAGATCTCTGTGAATGAAACCTGCGCCGTGAGCGACAGCAACTGCCTTTGCGACTTGCAGAATGATCCGGGCAATCTGCTGTTCCGTCAGGCCGGAATCCTGGACCGCAAACTGGGACAACGGAGACCCGTCCACGTATCCCATACAGATATAATTGATTCCCTGAATTTCTCCGGCGTCGTAGATGGGACAGATATTGGCATGATGCAAGGCTGCAGCCGCTTGAGCCTCTCGCAGGAAACGAACCTGTTGTTCACCGCCCTGCTGCAGGTTTCCTCTTTGAAATTTCAGAGCGACCTGCCGATCGAGTTGTTCGTCTTTGGCGAGGAACACAAACCCCATTGCTCCCTGCCCCAGCTTGCGAATAATTCGGTAACGCCCGAGCTGTCGAGGAATCTGAAGAAGCTTTGATCCAGTTTCCACGTCGATGTCGGACGTTGCATTCCTTGGTGCAATGGTCTCTCGACTGGACGGCGAAGTATTCCCAGCGAGCCGACGATGAATATTGAGAACAACATCGACATCGTTGGGAAATCGCTGTGCCAGTTCCCTGGCTGTAAGCTCATCATTCGTGGCGGAACGCAGGACATACTCGGCTTCAACCAGCGTCTTCAAAGCGATGGTTCTTTTATCTGCCGGAATACGATCAATTATCGACTCTACGCTGATCGGATTCTTGCTTCCCCAGGCTTTTTCGAAGCGTTCGCACAGTTCGCCCATCCAGACCGGCATAGGGTTGTCATCTGGTCCGAAATCAGTTTTATCAGTGCTCATGGATTTCTTGCAGTCTGAGGGCTTCAGGATTCAAAAGTAGTCGTTCTCACAACCCATCGGGTGTTGCACGCCATCCAGTTGCTCGTGGATCGACTTCACACGACTTGATGTTCTGTTGGCCAAGTTCGGCAGCCACACTCTTGAGGGCCAGGGATAATTCGGAGGCGTTCTGAAACCGATCACGAGGATTCTTTGACAACATTTTTCGGACAACAGAATCAAACTGTAACGGTGTTGCCATGTGATAATCGCGGATTGACTTTGGTTCAGCGGTCAGCACACACGTTATCGTCTCACTGATTGTTCCGGCATCAAACGGACGCTTGCCGGTCAGCAGTGCATAGAGAGTCACACCGAGTTGATAAATATCGGAACGACAATCCATCGGGTATCCGTTGCCCAGCATTTCCGGCGACATAAAACCGACGTCGCCGAGGAACGCTCCCGCCTGAGTCAATTGCGCACTTCCCATGCTGACGATAGTCTTTGCGATGATGACGTCATTCAGCAGTGCAGTTCGATGATCTTTGGAAATGAGGATATTGGACGGCAGAATGTTTCGATGAACGATGCTGTTGGCTTCGAGGAACTTAAATGCCTCGCAAAGATCAAGAGCGATCTGAAGAACGGTCGCTGGAGCCAGCATTCCAGCAACACCACTTCGACGAATCAGGTCGACGGCTGATTCACCTTCGACGAACTGAGATGCCGTAAAGAAATAGCCATTCCACTGCCCGGCGTTGAACAATTCAACAATATTGAAATGTTTTTGTCCGACGGTAGTTCTGACCGCTCTTTCAGATCGCTGTTCTGCCTGCTCGTCTGGAAAATAATTGGGTTGGAAGATCTTCAGGGCCACTACCTGCCCTGTGGCTTCTTCTTTGGCCTTAAAAACCAGTCCGCTGGAGCTGGACGCGATGAGTTGAATTGTTCGATAGCGGTGGAAGGTCTGCCCAAGAAATTCATCAGACTGGAGAATTCGTTGCGAGGCGTATTTCGATCTTCTGGGAATAAGAGCCTGATCAGGCCGCTGCAATGCTGACCTTGAGGCCAGGGTTGTTTGGCCTGGATGTCCTTCGACGACGAGACGGAGGACGGTTTCCCCGATGGTTATCCGGTCCCCAACAACAAGATCACATTGTGCAACCTGTTGCCCATTAACCTGAGTCCCCCAGCGACTTCCAACGTCGGTCAGCGTTACCTTGCCATCCTTTGCGATGATTCGACAGTGTACACGTGACGCCGCCGGATCATTTAACTGCAGATCACACTGATCCCCACGGCCAATCAGGACTGAAAGGTCTGGCGGCAGTAACAATGGCTCCCCGATATGCTGTTCAAGTCGAAACACAAGACCGTGATCCTTTAGCAACAACCAGATGCTCTGGCTTGACCTCAGAAGCCCTAATTTTCGAGATCAACGTTGATTCTGCCACCGGCCCAAATCGGGTTGCCCCGTCGGAATACCATCACTGAGTCATTGAATTGCTCCACCTAAGACGTTTTACACCCTTAAGATTCTACCGCCTTCCGGGGACGCCGCACAAGGTTCCGAATTCGAACCCTGTGAAAAGTTGTGTCGATCCTGGGCTATGGATCAGAATGAAAGGTTTCATTCTTACGTCCGCCGTTCCGGCGGAACGTATTCTTCCCGGACCCACTTGTTGACGCGACCAACCCCGACGCCAAGCTCTTGAGCAATTCGGATCTGTCCCCAGCCCATGTCTCTCAGAGCCGTGGCTTTCTCCTTGTCGAAGTAGACTCGCTTCTTGCCAATCTGGCTACCACGTGCCTTTGCGGCACGCATTCCGGCTTTAGTTCGCTCCCGGATGATCGACAGTTCGTAATCGGCCAGGACCGAAAAGATGCCAGCCATCATGCGTCCAGCACTTGTGCTGAGATCAATATTCTCTCGGTAGGAAATGAGGGTGATGTTGCGTTCTGTCAGAGTGCCGATGATCTTAATCAAATGCGGTAGGGAGCGGCCAAGACGATCCAGAGCCTGGACGACGAGCACCTGAATCCGCCCTTTCTGGATCGCGTCCCAGAGTTGATTCCACGCGGGACGAGAATCCTTGCTGCCAGAGACGCCTTCATCGACAAACTCGTCCACGTTTTTCCAGCCCCGATTTGTGACAAACTCTCGAAGGTCACGGAGCTGAGCGTCTGCAGACTGTTCGTCCGTGCTGACGCGAGCATAAATCGCGATCTTTGAATCTTTCACCATGACACCACGACTCCAGTTTAGGGCTGGTAGACTGTGGCAGGGGAGATTCATTTGGTTAATTTGGAGCCGAAAATCCGATCAAAGGGAGTGCAGGAAACCGGAAACTTCAAGGGGATATTGAATCAAGTCGTGTTGTCCACAAAGGTTCTTGTGTCATCGTGTGTTTGCATCAACGTTGGTTTTTGTTCTGGCGTGGTGGCCTCCCGCAACTTTTGAAGGCCATACAAGTCCCGTTCGGTTGAACGACGGGTGCGCACGTGTGGCGTTTTCAAGGACCGCCAATTCAAGAACGCGCGGCCACCGATCACGCCCTCTATGAGGGATGACTGCTATGATCAGCATTTCTCAGTGAAAAGCCAGAAGGCATCGTCCTTAAGACTTCGGGAAAGCGGTTCAGTGGCAACAGCGTTATTCATCAACGGAATCTACAACGGTGTTCTGACGGAGATTCTGGCAGCTCAAGAAGCCAGAAGCGGCGGCGATTCGTTTCTGCAGCCGTACAAGCGAAGCGTCATCAGAATGCTCCGAAAGCAAACGCCTACGCCGGAAGTACCAACCCGTTTGTACATTTCCACAACAGATCTCCTGCCACAGATTTCGTATACGGCAGAAATCATTGGTTGGGATGACAAGAGAAAGATCACTGAAGATAGGCACAACACAATTCGCCGCCATCTTGAAGAGCACCAGCCCAATGATCTAAACCTTTTCAACGGCGCAGGAGAACATGGGCAATCGGCTGTCAACATTATTGCGATACGGAACCTCCGGCAGATGGAGACACTCTTCGAGACCGGCCGCCTAACGAAAGTAAGTGATGGAACTCCACTGAAGAAGCGAACTCGATCCGGTGGTTGGTGCGAAGTATTTGATCTTGGAGACTTAAGCCAGACAGAATCGAAGGAGCAACACGAATCCAAACTCGCAGCTTTGGTTCAGGAATCGTTCAGGCTAAGCGACGAAGAATTGCAACGGCGGCTTTCGAATGCCCCCAAGACGCCTGAAAAAATTCAGGTGTTCTCCGTAGGGTTTCGTAGAAACGCAGATGTAATTGTCGCGGTGCTCAGGCGAGCGAACGGAGTTTGCGAGAGATGCGGTGCGTCTGCACCGTTCCGTAGACGCACAGATGACTCACCGTACCTTGAGGTACATCACTGGATACCGCTCAGCGAGGAAGGGGAAGACTCGACGGACAATGCCGGAGCACTCTGCCCCAATTGCCATCGCGAAGTACATGATGGTCCAGACAACGTAGACCCTGAAAACTCAAGGTCTCACTAAATGACGGCAACGGTTGAGCATTCAGTTCCCAGCCACCCAGCCCCCATTCGAGCTGATCTTTCGTACCACAGACCAGCCTTTATTGCCTTTCGCATGTGGTAACAGGCGTGCGAAGGATCCGGCGAATCGATCAATTTGCAGACGTCGAGAAGGTGGATTGGCTTTCTGGACCTGCGAGCCAGTTCGTCGACCTCGCACCAGATGCGTCGCTGCCCGATGGCTTCGTCCGGGATGGGAATCGGTTTGATTCCGAAGGTGTCGTGGAATCGGAGTTCGCTATGCAGCTCTCGATACGCGATGCCGCCTGGCGGCCTTCGGTTTTCGTGATCTGCAGGCTGCCACTCAGGTCTTCTATCGAGCTGATCTGTGTGTCCTTTGCGTTGAGGAAGCCAATCGTTCAACGACCACACAGTTACCCTGAGGTGCGGGAACGTCAATCCTGCTGTGGGCAGATGCGACAACTGCGTTGACGAAGATTTGGCCGAAGACCTCATTCAAGGAATGCTGGCTCTTACCAGTTAAACGAGAGTGGATGACGCCATCGCACCAGCCATCTGGCTTGCCACACCTGCCGGCTGACTGCAAGTTAAGGTGAGTTGTCAAAGATCAGCGTTCAGCAGCAACGAATACCAATCCTGCATCTTCTGCTCGATCCGTTCGCGGAGGACCCTACGCGCCGGATGTGTGCCAATCCGGTCGAAACAGAGATGCCTTTGGACCGTGTTGGGGTATTATTTAGCCATACTCAGTACATTTCTTCGGGCCATGTTTTACCTTAGTTTCCATCGCCACATTTGAATCCGGGAGCAGGTAAACCGTGCTGGAATTGCATTGGGAACGACCCGGTCCGAGACTGCGTAAGTGGATAGTCCGCACAGATCCATTTGTCGCATGTTTCTCGCTTGTAACAGCCTTCCAAAACCATTGAATTCTTGGGAGACAATTCGTGATGGACGCATCAAGCCTCGAACGCATTACCCAGACTGTGCTGAACAATATTGCTGTATTGTTTGCGGAGCCGGACTTCGACATGGATCAGGGGAAAATCCGTTTTCTGGACCGAGATGATCGATGCGTTTGGCTAGGCTTCTTTCCGACACATGAGGAACAGGACGGTATCATCGACGCACCGACCGCGACCTGGACTATCGAGGTCTCACACGACCAAGAGAGAGTTTGACATCGACGCGACTTCGCCTCGCGACGGGAAGAAAACGCCGTCGGGGAAGTACCACCAAATAACAGGCCGTCGCGCAGGACTTCAATGATAGGGCAGCCGAACGAGTCGGCTGCCAGACCGGCTGGAAGCCGGTCTTTTCACAACAGTAAAAAGAAAAACAAAAGTACCGAGGCAACCGGGACAGTCGCCCGGAAAGGAGGGAAAACCGTCGGGAAACCGCCGAAAAAGCGTCCCGGCTGGTTCGGAGCGGCGGGGCAGAAGGGGGACGAGCAGCACAGAAGAGGGGACAGAAGCGGGACGAGCGTCGGCTTTCCGAAAAACATTCCGGAGTTCTCGCGACAGTTTCGCGTTGCAACGTGCGTTGCAACAGGGTTTGAGACAACGGAGCAATTCGCGACGTCGAAACTTGTCAGAACACGGAAAAGACCGTACAAGACGGGCCAACGCGAGAGTGGCGAAATTGGCAGACGCGCTGGATTTAGGATCCTGTGCCTTAAACGGCGTGGGGGTTCAACTCCCCCCTCTCGCAGTTTTTCTTTCTGCTGCCGTGACAGGGTCTGGAAAAGGGGTCTGGAACCAATAGTGCGAAGCACCCTCCGGGCCATTTGGCTATTGGTTCCTGACTCCTTTTCCAGGCTCGTCCGTTTTTGTGATTCGACCTCACTATGTTTTCGGCGATGAAGAACCAGATCGCCTTCTTCCGCCAGTTTCGGCAGCGGTTTGAGACGACCGGCGCGATCGCTCCCAGCAGCCGATTTCTCGCAAGGTCCATGACCAGTTACCTGGGGGCTCGCGTTCCTGCAATTCCGGTGCGAGTCCTCGAAATCGGGCCGGGCACTGGTCCTGTGACAGACAGTATTGTGCGGCATCTGCGATCACACGATGTGTTTGATCTGGTGGAACTCAATGCAGAATTCGTGCGAATTCTGCATCAACGATTTGAGACGGAACCTGCCTGGATGAGTGCAAAGGCACAATCGACCGTTCATCAGCTCCCCGTGCAGGAGTTTGCGACTTCGGCCCCGTACGATTTCGTAATCTCCGGATTGCCGCTCAACAACTTTCCGGCAGAACTTGTGACATCGATTGCGGAGACGTACTTTCGATTGCTCAAGCCTGGCGGCGTGCTGAGTTATTTTGAATATATGTACGTGCGACCGATTCGCAAAATCGTCACGCGCGGTGCCGAACGCGTCCGAATTACGGCGATCGATGCGACGATGAAGCAACAATGCGATCGGTGCCGCATCCGCCGTGACAACATCTGGCTGAACACTCCGCCCGCATGGGTTCAGCACCTGCGCGGTTTGGAATGAGCCGTGAGCGAACAGCCCCGCAACGACGCTTTGCGTCAACGTCTGACAGCCTCGTTGCAGCAGCTTGAGTCTGTTCACCAGCGGCGCACACGACGATGTGTGGAATCCGTTGCCACGACGGAATGTCTGGTCGATGGCCAGCGCTGCCTGAGTTTTGCGACAAATGATTATTTGGGGCTCACGCGGCATCCGAAGGTCGTTGCTGCGTTCGCGGCCGTGGCCGCCACGCAGGCTGGTGCTGGTGCGAGCGGGTTGATTGCAGGGCGGTCGCCGTACCATGCTCGCCTGGAAGAAGCGCTCGCAGAATTTGAAGGGACGGAGTCCGCGCTGTTGTTTCCGTCTGGCTTCACTGCCAACGTCGGCACGCTGACGTCGCTCATCGGCCCGCAGGACGCGGTCTTCTGTGATCGCGAAAATCACGCGAGCCTCATTGATGGCTGCCGCGCGAGCACCGGAAAGTTCTTCGTTTACGATCGAACGGAACTCGAGCGACTTTGTGAATCGATCGAACGTCGTCGTAACGACTATGACGCCGTATTCATCGTCACCGACACCGTTTTCAGTATGGATGGAACACTGGCTGACCTGCCGCAACTGTGCGACATTGCTGATCGCGTCGGCGCCACGGTTATTGTTGATGAAGCACACGGAACGGGTATCTTCGGAGTGACCGGTCGCGGTGTGTGTGAGTTGCAGCAGGTGCAGGACCGCATCACCGTGAAGATCGGAACGCTCAGCAAAGCGATCGGTGGCCTCGGGGGCTTTGTGGCAGGCTCAGCAACACTGTGCGAATGGCTATGGAACACGGCGCGGAGTCAGTTCTTTTCGACGGCTCTTCCGCCTGCAGTCTGCGCGGCGGCTACAGCGGCGGTGGAGGTGATCACGGACGAACCGGAACGCCGCAGCACACTCGCAGTACGGTCCATGTTCGCTCGTCAGCTGCTGCGGGAGGCTGAACTCAATGTGATCACCGCTCCACCCGACAGCCCGATCATTGCCGTGCTGCTCCGCGATGACGAACTGGCCGTGCGCGTCAGCCGACAGATGATGACGAACGGATACTTTATCCCCGCCGTGCGCCCTCCGACAGTTGCCACCGGGACAGCGCGGCTGCGAATATCGCTTTGCTGCGAGCATTCAGAAGAGCAGATTCGATCCGCCGTGTATCAGCTTCGGGATGTTGTTCATTCTGAACGGCGCTGATACTGGAATGAACACGACGGTCAACATAATCTCCCGCATGCCTTCACCTGAACCCATCGCCCGCCTGCTCACACCGGAACAAATTGATCCGGAACTGCGTCAACGCGCGGATCGCCGTGACGGGTTTGAGGACGAGTATCCGTTTGCGTCGCACTGGTTCGAAGCGGACGGGCATGTGCAGCATTACATCGACGAAGGGCAGGGGCAGGGGCCGGTGCTGCTGATGGTCCATGGCAATCCCACATGGAGCTTTGCATGGAGGCGACTTGTGAAGGACCTCAGCCGCGATCATCGAGTGATCGCGATTGATCATCTGGGCTGCGGATTTTCAGAAAAACCTCAGGATCGCAATGTCTACACGCTGCATGAACATATTCAGCGCCTGTTGGCGCTCGTCAGGCTCCTTGATCTGCAGCAGATCACGTTATTCGCCCATGACTGGGGCGGTGCGATCGGCATGGGCTGTGCCGGACGTATGCCCGATCGTTTCCAGCGATTTGTGCTGATGAATACCGGCGCGTTTCGCAGTCAGGCTATTCCGTTCCGCATCGCGCTCAGTCGCATTCCGGTGCTGGGAACATTCGGAGATCGCGGCCTGAACCTGTTCGCCCGCGCCGCTTTGACAATGGCCGTCGAAAAACCGCTCAGCCCGGCTGCGCGGGCTGGATTTATCGCACCATATGATTCGTGGGCGCATCGCATTGCCGTGCATCAATTTGTGCAGGACATACCGCTCAAGCCATCTCATCGCAGCTACGCGACGCTGACGGAGGTTGAACAGTCTCTGCAACAATTCCGCGATCACCCGATGCAGTTGATCTGGGGCATGAAAGACTGGTGCTTCACGCCGCAGGATTTCCTGAGCGAATTCC
>JBBJME010000264.1:0-10019 GCA_037719765.1 Planctomycetaceae bacterium | reverse complement strand
AATTGAGCTGCTTCTGTCTGAGATTCCGGGCGTGACTTACCATTTCGGGGTACAGGATCGACGCGACTAACTCGTGTCAATGCTTGATTTATGAGTAGGCTGTAGCGACGCCAATGTTTGATTTCAACAGGTAATTTATGGCCGATCTGACAGAAAAAAAACTGGGTGAGTTTCAGTTACTGCGGCCGCTGGGCAGCGGCGGTATGGCCGATGTGTACCTCGCGGAACAGACGACACTGCAGCGCTACGTGGCCGTCAAGGTCATGAAGCCGGCACTGATGGCGCATTCGGGACAGGACATGGTCGCCCGCTTCAAACAGGAAGCGATGATGGCGGCTGGACTCAATCATCCCAACATTGTGCAGGTTTACACCATTGGTCAGGAAGATGGACTGCACTATATCGCACAGGAATTCGTGCAGGGTAAGGATCTGGCGACGATCCTGAAAGGGCGTGGAAAACCTGACATCGCGTCGTCTCTGCATGTGATGCGGCAGGTCGCCTCAGCACTGAAGGCGTCCGGTCACGCCGGTATTGTGCATCGCGATATCAAACCTGAAAACATCATGGTTACGAAGAAGGGGGAAGTCAAAGTCGCGGACTTTGGACTGGCACAGCTGGGTGAATCGAACACCGAAAAAAAGGGCGTCACCATGGGGACGCCGCTGTACATGAGCCCCGAACAGGTCAGCGGTCGTGAGCTGGATCCGCGATCGGATGTGTATTCCTTTGGTATCACGGCGTATCAGTTGCTCTGCGGCGAGACACCGTTCAGGGGCAACACGCCCGTCGCCATCGCGATGCAGCATCTGAAGAATTCTCCGCCGCCGCTGAAGGAAAAGAACCCGGCTCTGCCCGATGTGCTGTGCCGTCTGGTGCATCGCATGATGGCCAAGCGCAGGTCGCTGCGATATCAGTCTGCGGATGAGGTGCTGGAAGATCTCAAGAAGCTGATCGTTGCGCAAAAGCAGGGACGATCTCTGGATCTGGTACGATTGCCGCGTCTTGAAGAGCTGGAACGACTGGCTGAGGTCGAACGGGACAAGCAAAGTCGTCTCCGCGGCACCGAATTCGTCGCCGCCGCGGACGATGAGGAATTGCAGCTTGGTCCCGATGTCGCGGTAGGCGTGACGACGGTGATGCCCGGGCGGCTGGTCGATGACGAAGAGTTCAATCAATCTGACACGCAGACGCTGCTGGCGTCCGGAACTCAGGCATTGAATCCGATCGATGACTTGCCGCCGATTCCGAAAAAGAAGCGCGTCAGTCAGGAAGCGAACATCGACCTGACGCCTGCCGTGGATGTGACATTTCAGTTGCTCATCTTTTTCATGATCACGGCATCCTTCAGTCTGCAGAAGGCGTTTGATGTACCGCCGGCCAAAAACTCGGAGGGAGTTTCAGTGAATGTCGTGGTACCAATGGACGAAACAGGAGTGCGCGTGGAAGTGGATCGGGAAGACACGGTGTTTGTCGGCGACAAGAAGGCACAGACCTACAAAGAGATTCTGGAACTGCTGACGGCCGAAAAGTCGCTCAACAGCAGTGTGAATGACGTGGATCTGATTCTGGATCCCGATTCCACGCACGAGATGCGATTGACTGTGATTGATGCGTCAATGCAGGCCGGTTTTCTGCGGGTGAAAAACAAGATTCAGGAACTGTGACCGTATCCGAAAAGGGGTCTGACCCTCTCCGGAGTTGAAACTAAACACAATTGACCTGCCAAAGGGTCAGACCCCTTTTCGGATCGCAATGGCTTCAGTGGAATTTGATCGGATACCAACGTGGCTCAGAAAGAATACGACGACGAAAACGATGTGGATGCTGCCGAAGAAGCGGCCCGTGCGCAGCAGGTTGCCACAGCCAGACGACAGTTGTCCCGCGGACGCTTCGCGAAAATCACCGAGAAACTGACGGGCGGACCAGAGCGGCCAGGTGAACAGAAACTCGGCCGGTCACCTATTGTCCTTGGGCTGACCATTGTGACGCTGGCAGCACTGCTTCTTTCCGGTATTTTTTGGGTAATGACTGCCAGCACGCGCGAAGAACGTCAATTGAAAGAAGCCGTGACATCGCTGAAGGAACAGCGATACATAGATGCCGACGGACAGTTTCTGAACTTTTTGGCAACTTATTCACAATCGGCTTCGGCGGATCCGGCAAGAATCGGCCTGCACCGCACGCGCGTCGAAAAAAATATCATGACGGAATATCCGGACGTGATCAAAGGCCTGGAGGAACTCAACCAACTGCTGACCGTCTGCCGCGACCTGCCTGGCTTTGATGAGATTAAGGATGACATTCGGCGTTATGCGGATCGTTTGACTTTCGCCGCAGCGCGTGTGGCCGAGGTTACGCAGGACCAAAAGGCTCTGGATACCAGCAAGGCCGCGATGGAAATCATGAAACGATATGCCGGAGAAGCAGGCATTGATCCGGCTCGCCAGCAGGCACTGGAGCGTTTGCAGCGACTGGCCTCGGCCGCAGTCGCAAAGAAGTCAGAGTTTCAGTCGCGCGTGACGGAAATTCGCGGCCTCCTGGACACCGGTAAGACAATTGACGCAATAGGCGTGCGAGACCGACTGATTGAGGCCTATCCAGGGTTAAGTGACGACAAAGATCTGAATGCCATCCAGACCGAAATCCTTGGAAAGGAAAAAGAGTTGGTTGTCCGCAGTGAAGGCGGGGACGCACTCACGACGGACGACACCGCATCAGATTTCAAATCCCTCGCCCTGGCCCTCAGGACTCAGGCGGCCACAGATTTGTCATCACAGGGGCGGTCCGTGTTTGCGATCGGTATTGACAGTGTCTTTGCGCTGGATGCTGACACCGGTGATCCGATCTGGCGAAAGCCGGTCGGCGTGGATGCACCCTTCCCTGCGATCGCAGTGAAGGGTACGGAACCTGGTGTACTGATTTTCAGCACGCTGTCGGGCGAATTGCAGCTTTTGTCGCAAAAAGACGGGCATCTGTTGTGGCGACAGCCCCTTGAGGGGCGCCCCAGTGCCCAGCCACTTATCGTTTCGGATAACATCTTCATTACAACGCAAAACAATGAAATGTGGCAGATCGCTGTCGCGAATGGTCGCGCGCTGTCGCGACTGAAATTTTCACAGTCGATCATTGGCCCGCCTGCACTTGCCAGTGATGGATCAAAACTCGTCATCCCGGGTGACGAAACTCTGGTCTATTCGCTGAGTCTGAATCCTCTGAGTTGTATTGCCGTATCACAAATCCCGCACCAGGCCGGAAGTGTGAAAGCTCCGATGCTGGCGGCGGGGAAATACTTCCTGATGTGCGACAACGTTTCCGCTGAGAAGGCTCGCATCCAGACGCTCAATATCGACGACAGCGGAGTACTCAAGGTTGAGTCGAGTGATCCGATTGACGGGCAGATTAACGATCCGTGCCTGCTGCGTGGTTATGATTTGTTTGTGCCTTCCACACCGCAGCGTGTCACGGCGTTTCGGGTGGCAGAGGAAATTGGCCAGCCACCGCTGTCCCGCGTTGGTGCGAATCAGCTTGAAGATGGCTTGCAGACGCGCATGTTTCTGCTGGCCGGCCCCAGTGCGCAGTTGTGGCTTGGTGGTCGCGACCTGCGAAAGTTTCAGACTCGCACCAATACGATTCTGCTGATTCCGGCGTCGTAAAGGTATTCATCTGCAGCCCATTCAGTTTGTGGATGAAGCTGTGTTTCTGACGACGCGTCCTCAGTCGTCGTCAGTGTTCTTGCGCCCAATCGTGAAGAGATGAAGGGACACAGCGCACCGTGCTTGGTTCCAAGCTGGTGGCCGTGGGGCCTGCCGCGGGAGATTCCGTACTGGCGGTAGGCGATTATGGTGAAGCGTATCGAGTCGATGGCAGGGTGCGAAGGGGGATTTCAGCTGGAATCCACAGGCTTTCGCCTTCGGATAGCTCATCGTCAGTGGTGGTGGACTTTGAAAGACGGTCGAGTCGCCGCGGTGCGGGGCTCGGAGCCTTCGATGTGGACATTCACGCCGACCGGACAGTTGGAACGCAGATGGACTCTGCCGGACAGTCCCCAGTTGCCGCCAGTGGCTCTGGATGGTGGTGTCGTGTTTGCCATGCCGGGACGGCTGCATATTTCGGGCACGGCTGGCGGACGCGCGGCAGAAGATTATCGAGCTGCTCAGACACAGGATCAGCAACAGCCCTGGAAATCCCTGACGGCAATTTCACCAACTCAGGTTTTGGCTGTGAATGCAGACAACAAGTTTGTTCGCGTCGAATTCCGAGCGGTCCCGCGACCGCAGCTGGCAGAATTGAGTGTGACGAATGTGCCATATGTGATTGAATTGGCACCGGCAGTTTCAGGTGAGTTTTTGTTTCTGGCGACAACCGAAGGAAAGCTCATCATGATGCAGGCGTCCACGCTGGAAGTTCTGGCGGAAACAGATCTCGGTGTGATTCCAAGCGCCGTGCCAAAGGTCGGGGGCAAACTTGTATTTGTGGAACTGGCAAATAAAGAAGTTCGCGTGTTCAAAGTCGAAGACGGGCTGCCGTCGGCAGCGTCGTTTCCACTGGATGGCCACGCCCTGGCCGGTGACCCGCTTTTGCTGTCTGACGGGAGTTATCTCATTGCACGCACGGATGGAGCGATCATTCGGATCAACTCCGACGGCACCGTTTCAGACTCCGTGGTGCAGCTTGGCCAGTCGATTCAACAGGGGCCGCTGAACATGAATGGTCAGATCATCGTAATTGGCAAGGATGGAAGTCTGTATCAACTGGCCGAGAACATTGGGAAGTAGCACCCTGGATTCCTGTAGATTCAATCCATTTGAAATGATCTGTTCGGCAATTCCATGAGCCATAATACCACATCCGACAACATCATCACTCGCACCCAGTGTTGGGCCGCGGCGATCGCATTGGTGATCGGCCTGCTGTTCAGCAGGTCTGTTGCGCGGGCCGATGAGAAGGTCGAGAAGTCGGAACTGCCGAAACTGACTGATATGCAGTTGCCAACAGCCGATGAATTGCTCCGCGCCGACGACAGCAACGGCAAAGCGTTTGACTGGATCGTGTTGAAAGCAGCAGTCGAGGCAGACCGTACAGTTCTGGTGGTCAGTCCGCTGGAAATACGTCCGGATACGCTCAGGACGATGGCCGAAACCTATGTCAAAGTCGAAGCGACAAAGCCAAAAAACGAAGAAGAACGGAACGAACGTTCCGCACGAATGAAGAATCTGAAGCAACTGATTGTCAAGCTGCCAGGCAACGCCGTTGCGGAATACGCGTTGCCGATTTCACAGATCGATCACATCATTCTGTTTGAAGAACTGATGCTCCGCCGGGCCGATGAGCTGCTGAAGGAAGGTGATATCCGCAAAGCGTATGAACTCTTGTTGCGCGTCGAAAAGGAATTTCCTTCATGGGAACTCTCAAAGCCGCGTTTTGAAAGTCTGCTCCTGGTGGAATCAGGATTGCGTGCCCGAGACGGGGATATTTATGCGGCCCTGGCGCTGCTGGACGAACTGGCGAATCGCAATATCAACAATCCTGAACTGCGAATTCGCTTTGGTGAAATCGTTGCTCCGATGATTGAGACAGCAGTGGCAGACGAAGATTTTCATAAGGCCCGTTATCTGATTTCGAGGATTGAACGCGTCTTTCCAGGGCATGAAACAGCGTCAGCATGGCAAGGTCGGATGCAGATGATGGCGGACAGCCTGTTGACCGAAGCGAAGCAACAGACCAGTCAGCGAGAGTTTGCGGCTGCGGCTGATGTGGCATGGAAAGCGGAAGCAATCTGGCCGTCATCCGGCAATTCCCGCGCGATTTTTGCTCAGACTGTGGCGCGGCATCAGGTGCTGCATGTCGCAATTGATGATTCCAGTTCGTCAGAGATTGTCTATCCTTCGCCGCGAGAATCTGACGAGCGGCCGCTGGAACTGGTCGAAGTGCCGCTTTTCGAACCGACGAGCGCCGACGAACTGACTTATTTCCGCTCCAGTTACTTCGAGATCTGGACCCGACCGATCTCATGCGAAGTATTACGCTGCGACGCGCTGACGCAGTCAGCCATTGCTGACCGCCAAAGATTGCCGATGCGCTGGGACGGCGCATGGATCCGACCAACCCGTTGTTCAATTCCGGCTGGCGTCGTTTGTGCGGAAGTCTGGATCGCCCAGCGAAGTGAAGATCGGTTTCACGAGTTCCGTTGGTATCGAATCCTGTTGCGTTCCAATCATTGCGGCGGCGAGTCACCCTGATGCTGGCAGTTCGGACGCTGGCAGTTCGGACGCATCGGCGACGCCGGGCAAGATTGCTGAAGTTACGGCTGCTGAAGTTACGGCTGCGGAAGTCACGACAGCCGACGCTGCCGGCGTCACGCTGCTGTCGACGAGGTTTAAGCGGGTCGAAGCCGACAGCACAGGAACATTGTATCTTCGTGAACGTCCGGAACCGGATGGACTGGATCCCGGCAAGTATCACGTAGCAGAAGTCCGCGAGAAGAATTTTTCGAATCGCGACGAATTGATCAAGGCTGTGATTCGCGGCGAGATTGACTATCTGCCGCAACTGTTACCGTGGGAGGTCGATGCATTCAAAGCCTCTCCGGCGTTTGAGGTGCGGCAGTATGCTCTGCCGATCACGCATGTCATTACCTTCAATCCTCTTTCCGAACGCATCGTGAACGCTCAGATGCGGCGTGCGTTATCGTTTGCTTTGAATCGTGAAGCCATTCTCAAGTCCATCGTCCTGCGTGACCAGTCCATGCGTTATGGTCGGCCGACAAGTGCTCCGTGGCATCTGCAAAGCTATGCCACGAATCCATTGGAAAAGCCGCCGGAATTCAATCTGCGTCTGGCGTATGCACTGCGTTATGCGGCTGAGCGACAGTTGCAGCTGGCTGAACTGACGAAACTGGAAACCGAAGCAAAGGCCAAAGCAAAAGAAGCCGGTGATAAGTTTGAAAGTGAAGAATTCCGCAAGGTCACCAATGTCGATTACATCAAGCTGCCGCGTCTGCGAATGGTCATCGATCCGGATCCGACAGCTGCGGAAGCAGCAAAACGCATGACGGTGTACTGGGAAAAAATCGGCTTCGAAATCGACCTGATTCCAGGCGAGCAACCAGGAACACCGCTGACGGACACGGACTGGGATCTGTGTTATCGCCGGATTCGCATGGAAGAACCTCTGCTTGAACTCTGGCCGCTGCTGACAAATGATTCTTCGTTCGACATGAACCGCCTGAAATTGTTTCCGGACTGGATGCGACAGGAACTTGTCAACCTGGACTACTCAGCCAGTTTCGTAGACGCTCAGGATCGACTGTTCACGATTCACCGGCACATGTCGGCGGAAGCGTTTATCATTCCCCTTTGGGAAGTGGACGAGTTTGCCGTCTGGAAAAAATCGACTCTGGGAATTCCGGAACGCCCCATGTCTCCTTATCAGAACGTTGAACGCTGGATCGTCCGCCCATGAGAAAGCTGATTACCAATTTCCTGCACATTGCAGCGCTGGGTTTCATCGCGATGGCGAGCGTCCCGGCATATGCACAGGAGGCAGCGCCGGCGACGGATGCTGCGGCCGCGTCAGCCGAAGTACCCTCGTCCACTGCGGAAGCGTCAAAGAAAACAGTGGCGATCAAAGTGCCGCCAAAAGTTGTGATTCCGTTTGCGCGGGAAGCGTATCGCGTGTTTGTCGAAGTCGGCTTCCACGGCATTGCGACTCAGCAACCAGCGTTGCGACAGGGCTTTGTTGATCAGATTCGCAAAGGTTTGGATCGGATGTATGGCGTTGCATGGAACGCGCAGGTTCAGGAAAGTGAATGGCTGATTCCCGGCAGAAATGAACGACTGCACCGTCTGACGGCGGAAGAACTGTTGCTCAGATATCCGGAATCGTCCGCTCAGAAAGTTGTGTTGATCGGGATTGAGGAATCTAACGGCACTTTTCAGATCAGTTGCCGGGAGTTTGACACGCGCGTTCAGGAAATGTCGCCGGTGCTGACGGAAGAAACGGGTGAAGATCAGAATGTGGCAAACGTGGCATGTCGCCTGGTGCGTGATTCGTTCAGGCCGGTCTTGTTGTTTGAGAAACCAACTGTCGTCGGTGGCGAACTGGAATTTCTGCTTCAGGCCGGAGAGCTGAGTGTCCCCGATCCAACAGCGGCTTTCATCCGGGATGGTGATGTCCTGAGAACATTTTTGCGACAGATGGAGCGCCGCAATCCGGATAAACTCAAATTGCTTCAGCGACTGGATCTGTGTTACGTCCGCGTGACCGGATTCAACACCGAACTGCGCGCCGATGTGGAATACCCCGAAGACACTCCGGTCTCGGTCAAAGACGTCACGCGCGACACCTCTGCTGTCTATTACGATTCCGGGCATGTGCGTGGCGTGCTGATTTCACACGGCCCGGTGCCTTACGGTGGTGCCGGTCGCAGTGTGCAGCAGATTGCACTGCGCCAGCGTCCGGCTGCGACAAAGAGCCGGGTCAAGCTGGTATTGCAGACTCGAATTGATCGACCGCTGATTTGCTTCCGCGTGGACAAAGTCTCCAAGCTGCGACACACCGATTCAAACGACGCTCCCGGCGAGCGCGTCCTGAGTGACCGGAACGGAGAGATTGAGATTGACGTTGATCCGAAGAATCCGACGTTTTGGCTGTATGTGTACAGCGGAAGTTCGCTGCTGGCGCGCGTGCCGTATGCTCCCGGCCTTCTTCCGCAGGACACGATCAAACTTCCGGACGATGGACTGCGGCTGGGAGTGGAGGGCGAACTGTATCTGTTCCGCGATGCACTTGTGGACACCGTGGCTCAAAAGGCCGTGTTGATGAGCCTGGCGAAAAAGGCGTCAGCAGAAGGCAAGCTGGAGGAAGTCGATAAGTTTATTCTTCAGCTGGATGAACTGCCGGGCCAGAAGGAATTCATGTCCCGTCTGAACGCAATCAAAACACCTGCGACTGAAAAAGCCGATCTGCAGCGCAATGCGGGTGTCAAACGCAAGATAGAAAAACTATGTCTGGCGATGGAAGAATCACTCACGGCCTTTTACAGCAGCGACAACAAGATTCGCGAAGCACAGGAACTGGAACAACTTCGCAAATCCGCCGAACGCAAAGCCGCCGCGACACCAGGTCTCGTACCACCGCCGTAGTTGTACTGCGCTACAACTGGATTGCGATGTCGCCGACGTAGCTCACGTCGCTCCGCGACTGAGATTCCCGCCACAAAACGTCGTGGACTCGCAGCCGCGACTTCTGGACACCACCACGCGGCGGCGTTTTCGGATGTGCGCAACCAGAAATGCAAGTCGGCGGAGCGACGTCGGCTGCGTTACTCCTCCGACCATTCGCGAAATAATTCGCTGCGATTGCACCTGGACTTAAAACCGGTGAGAATAGGGATGCCTGCTGTTCGTCTGCGAAATGCTTCGCAACTTTCGAAGGAGATCTCCATGAGCCATCATTCTTCGCGTCGCAGTTTCCTGTCGTCGGCTTCGGCCGGTGTTTCGATTCTGACTGCCCGGCAACTCGTTGCAGGTCTGCGGCCCGTCAGCGATGAACAGCTTCGAGCTGCCAGCGGCATCGTGCAATTGCGGCCCGAGATTGAGCCTCTGGTCAAACTGATCGAAGACACGCCACGTCAAAGACTGCTCGAAGAAATCGGTAGTCGCATTCGAAACGGACTCAGCTATCGAGAGCTGCTGGCGGCATTGCTGCTGGCCGGAGTTCGAAACGTCGAGCCTCGGCCTGCGGTGGGTTTCAAGTTTCATGCAGTGCTGGTCGTGAACTCGGCGCACCTGGCAAGTCTTGCGTCGCCGGATGCGGATCGATGGCTTCCCATCCTTTGGGCACTCGATGAATTCAAGAGCTCGCAGGCAAAGGATGTGTCTGAGGGCAACTGGACCATGTCGCCGGTCGATGAAAGCGGCGTTCCGTCGGCAGGCCAGGTTCGTGATTCGTTCCATACATCGATGCAGCAATGGGATGTGGCACAGGCGGACGTCGCAGCGGCCGGGATCGCAAGA
>JBBJME010000074.1:0-29047 GCA_037719765.1 Planctomycetaceae bacterium | reverse complement strand
TCGATCACCGCAGCGACCTGTTCAGCCTCGGCAGTTTGATCTACTTCATGCTCGCAGGACGCTCACCCTTTCGCGCCGAAACAACCATGGGAGTGCTCAATCGCATCGGAAACGATGAACCACGCAGCCTCCGCAGCATCAACACCGATGTTCCGCACTGGCTGGAGCAGATCGCGATGAAGCTGCTCTCCAAGTCGCCGAACGATCGTTTTCAAACAGCGGCTGAAGTGGGCGAATTGCTGCAAGAATGGCACGCGCATCTTCAACAACCAACGGTCGTGCATCTGCCTGCGGCTCTCGTGGGTCACACCGCTAAACACCGTTCGATTTTCAACGTAACGAGAAAAGGAGTGATGACAATGCTTAGTACACTTGGACTGACGTTACTTGGGATGATTGCGTGGCAAGCGACAGACGCGCCCGACATCAGCGGTATATGGACCAGCGAGGAATGGGGCACCGTGGTACTCGAAGCCAAACGACCTGGGCAGTACGAGGGGACTTTTACCGGCTCCGACAAGGACAAACCGGGCTACGATCTTACCGATGTTCCAGTTTACAGTGGTGGAGGGTTCGGTTCCCAAACAGTTCTTACCGAAACCAAATTGGGCACAGTTGAATTGAAGTGGTCGCGAGTCGAACGCCGCTTCAACGGCACTTGGAGAAAAGGCATTAATCGCAGCGGCAAGATGTCGCTACGAGTGGTGAACAATGAAATCCGCGGAGCATGGACGACAGGCAAAGACGCTCAAAATGAATCCGATAGTCCACGGCTCGCGGACCTGTTGTGGAAGCGAATGGCAAAGACCACCAACGAAACTGGCGGTCCTGCGGACAAGAGGACGGGACTTCAATCGCCCTTAGACCGGAAGAATGCACGCTCCGTTGTCGAAGCTTGGGTTGCGGCAGTGATCGCCAAAAATGTAACAAGAGCGTCGTCTCTCGCAAAGGATCACACGGCGCGGGCAGATCAGATTGAAGGCTGGGGAAACCACTGGAATCTGAGCGAGTTCTCAATAGGGACCGTGGAGACTGATGAGCAGAGTTCTCCGCCAAGGGCACTTGTCGTCTCTTCGGCGAAAGTGCGAGTAGTCCGCCCTGTCATGGACCAACCCGCTGCTTCGTTCCTGGTATTCGCGCTGAAGCTGTTGGATGATGTCTGGTTCGTCACAGACGTTGAACCTTGTTCCACTGTCGAAGAGGCCATCGACCATTTCCTGAATCAAGATGCCGATGTTCTGCTGCCGATCCAAAAACCGACAGCGGAGAACAAGAATCCAGTGCGTCAATTCGATGGGACCGTTTTTCCATCTGAACCAGTAAGGCCTCTACCCGAGGCACTCAACGAACCGCTTCAAGTCGCAAGAGTTTGGCTTTCGGATGCCCTGGCTGGAAACGCGGAAGCCACCCAGGAAATAGTGGGCAAGAAGCCAGCCGAGGCGATGGAAATCGCGGAATTTGCGAAGCGTACGTCAACTCGCGAGATCGCACTTCATGAAGTGTGGATTGATGATCATGACAGTGCGCAAATTGCGATCGTTGTTTCCGCTCCTATCACGCTGCAAGAAGCAGCAGAACGAAGTGACACCGCTCAATTGGTCTTAACACTCAGGAAACGAGCCATTGCTTCGAACAATCCGTCGGACTGGTTCGTCGAGGATATCTACTTTAAAAGTGGGGGCCTGGAAGATGACCGCGTTCAGTTTCAAAAAGACCATTTGCGGTTTGAAATGATTTGGGGTGGCAGGAAACTGGAACTCACCGACGAGAGTCCTACAGCAGAGAAAGCAGGCAGCGAAACAACAACGCGACTTTGGAATCAGTACGGAGTGACTCCATCACCCGTGACAGACACGACCGCGCGAATCATGGAGTGGGTGGGGCTTCATCTCGCCCCGATTGATAACTCACAATTTCGCGGAGAAAACCTGGCTGCAAAGTATCTCGGAGGTCTGGACGTGACGTTTGTCAGGACGCACGGGCCTGCGGAGAAAGCTGGTTTCAACGAAGTTGATATCGTCGTGACACTGCAAGGCACAGGGATGTCGGAACTGCAGTACCTTGACAAAGCAATACAGGAAATGCGCCGGAATGCGAAGAATGGTCAACCTGCAACGCTGTGCTTTGAGGTTCTACGCAGTGGTAAGATTGCTGATGTGCGCGTTACCGTACCTGAGTCTCTGTGGAACGATTCTTCGTTGGCGATACCTCCACTCTCCGAATGATCCTGGACATATTCTGAACGGGAGTAGGCATTACGTCGTATTGCCTTGATCACTGCTCACCTAGACGTTTGAGCTGGCTGAGACACTAAGGCGCAATTTGAAAGCGTGTCCGACTCCTTGCACCGCCCCCTATTCAACAAAACTTTCCTTCCGGTTGGGCAAGCCAACCGGGGAGGCGGTGCTCGGGGGCGGCGGGGTTGATTTCAAACGTTGGCTCCTGCTGGGCGAGCCAGCAGGGGCCGTTGACGGGATCGCATTGCACGACAAGTGCATGCAATCGCTCGCAGTCGCCTTTGCTCTTCGCCCCATGTCGGCTTGGCCCGACATGAGCGCACGTTTTGAAGTTAGAAGACGTGCCAGACAAAACCGCTCCCCGTGCCGACTTGTCCGGAGCGCAAAGTATTATTCCCAGCAATGCGGGCTCTCGAAATTTTTACTCGCTGAGCTTTGCGACGCAGGTTGCAAGCTGCCAGATCGAATGCTTGGCATGGGACAAAACCTTCGGACGGCTGTTCTTTTGACAAACTTCCGACTTTTGCTCTAAAAAGACTTCCTTGGCTTTTCGCGAGTTGTTTCACACTGCTGGTTGCTGATAGAATTTGGTTTATGAACACCATCATCACAGTGCCATCGGATAGTTTGCGAGGACTCGATGTCCAGCGGGGCGATGTATTGCGAATTTTGTCGTCCGAAGGTGACCAGGTTCGTATTGAAATTGAACGTGCAGGACAGGAAAATGCGTCAGTGCGACGTGATGAAACGCACGAATCCAGCAAGGTTCGGCAATGGCTAAAAACTGCTAGAGGAATCGTCAAGCTTGCTCCAGGTGAAACAGTTGAATCGGTTCTCGATGACTACCATCAACAGAAATATCAGATAGAACGTTGATGCGTGTTTTCCTGGACCTCAATATCGTGCTTGACGTCCTTTTGGCGCGTCCTGGGCTTGTAGCTGAAAGCGAAAATGTTCTCCTTCGCTGTGACGACCTCAACGCCGAGATGTTCCTCGCATGGCATTCTTTGGCGACCGCCTATTATCTGCTCAGAAGAGGGCGAACTGAACAAGACGCGTTTGCTGATATCGATAAGATTCTGAGTTGGGCAACCATCGCGTCGGTCACCGACGCGGATGCACGACGCGCAAGAAGTTTGCGATTTCTGGATTTTGAAGACGCGTTACAAGCGGTTTCTGCTGAAAGCTGTGTTTCGGATTGTATTGTAACCCGCAATGTCAAGGACTTCAGGCAATCCAAGGTAGCAGCATTGTTGCCAGTTGATTTTTTGACGCATTATCCTATTCCACGTTTGTAAGACATGCGCGCTCGCTCAACAAGTTACGGTTCAGCGTTGAGATTTAGAGCACCCTCTGGCTCAGTGACGAATTCGCAATCCCATTTTCCAATCACCGGATGAAAATATCCATCGGGCCAAACCTGAGCGATATGCTGTAGAATTGCCCATTCCGGTTGGGCAAGCCAACCGGGGAGGTGGTGTTTGGGAGCGGCGGGGTTGATTTCAAAACGTTGGCTCCTGCTGGGCGAGCCAGCAAGGGGGCCGTTGACGGGATCGCATTGCACGACAAGTGCATGCAATCGCTCGCAGTCGCCTTTGCTCTTCGCCCCATGTGGGCTTGACCGACATGAGCGGACGCTGAACAACCGAATATAAGAACATATCCTTTATGACTTGGTGGTAAAGCGAGTATATTTGTGCCACAGCATCTTCACTTGACCAGCGATTGTGTGAGTCGCATAGCCCAACGCACGCAACGTGACTATGCAGGGATTCGAATTGATGCATGCCATGTCTTCCAGCCGAATAAGTTGCCGAATGATTTCGTCACAGTCGTCTGCCGTGAGCTGAATCGAGCAGATCGGATTGCCGCGTGAAACCACAGTCCCCGGCTGCGGACGATCAGTGATTCGTACCGGGGAGCTTGACTCTTCACCGAACGCTTCCGGAACATGGAAATCTTCACGAGCCCACAGAATCAACCGTGCGGCAATTGGCGACAGTGGCACCGGTGTGCTGGAAGCAGATTTCTCCAGCGATCTGCGAGGACGCACAGAGGCCCATCCCAATGCCGCCAGATGACGATGAATGATCAGTCCGGGTTGCTTCAACTCGTAAAGCAGATGCGACGCCGTGACACGCGGATTCACTTCCAGAAACCATGCATGTCCCTGCCTCAGAATGAAATCGATTCCAAACACACCTCGCAGGCCGCTTCGTTCAACAAGGATTCGCGCCGCTTCAAGCACTTGTTGAGTCACCAGTTCACCGGGATCCACCGGTCCGACGTTTCCGCAGAACAGGAATCCCGACGCGCCGAGCGACGGCCATCCGATCAGCTGTAACGACATGCCGGACAAATGCACTCCCGTTTCATCTGCGAACAGAGTTGCGGACATTGGCACACCGTCGATGTACTCCTGCAGATACACGCCCTGCAATACTTGCACCGGACTTATCGCACGGCCAGAAGTATGAAGATTGATCCCTAGTCCCCCGGAACTGGCCACAGATTTTCGCAGCCAGTGGCAATCCGCATCAGCGGTGGCTTCAGTGGCCAGACGAGGAACGCCTATGCTCGCCTCTGTCAGCCAGGCCTTCAGTTTCCACGGATCTCGCAGGTGATCGACGCTGTCCGGTGGGGCTCCGATTACCGGTCGATGCTGAGCAATTTCGCGGAGCACATCTGAATGATTCTCCAGTCCGCCGGCCCAAAGCATGGGAATCGAGTTGCGAACGGAGCGAATTCGCCGCGGAAGCTGCGTAAAATCATCGATCCGACCGACAAATCGGCCACGTCCGGAACCGAGAATCTTCTTGAGATCTTCATCTTCAAAAAAATCCACGCACAAGGGCCGTAAACCGGCTGCAATCGCAGATTCGGCCACGCTTCGAACGCTGGCACCGCACAAAAGGACGGATCGAGTCGTTTTGACGTCCGAGATTGCTTTAAGTTTCTGCGAAGTTGGCGACATCTGAGGCCGGTGAGTTGAAGATGAACACAAAACTCGCAATCCTGTCACAGGATGAACATTCCGGAAGTTGATCCGAGGCTTCTGCAGAAGTCAATCAAGACCGGAATGTTCCATGCGTCATGCGACCTTGTCCACAACACAGGCACCTTATTGCAGAAGCAGCGGAATGCTGCTTCCGCAGACAACTGAAAAGTGTGGTCCTGAGAAAAGCACGTTCTCGTACTGAGGCTGCTTTTTGAGAATTGTCTGCGGTCGCGGAATTTTGATTCGGCTGTTTTTTGGCAAAGAAGGAAAAAGAGAATGTCAATGTTTGTAGGCGAAGCACTCTGCGGTGAAGGCAACGAAGTTGCTCACATCGACCTGTTGATCGGTGACAAAAGCGGTCCTGTGGGCTCAGCGTTTGCCCATGCACTTGCAAATCAGAAGATGGGCCACAGCAACCTGCTGGCTGGCACTCCAAACCTGTGTGTAAAGCCATCGACCGTGATGATCACAAAAGTGACCATCAAGGGCGCTCGCCAGGCGGTCCAGATGTTCGGACCGGCTCAGAAGGGCGTTGCTGATGCCGTCACGGACAGCGTCAAAGCCGGCGTGATCCCAAAGGATCAATGCGAGAATCTGGTCATCGTGTGTGGCGTCTTCATTCACTGGGAAGCTGCTGACGACAAAAAGATCTATCAGTACAACTACGAAGCGACCAAGTTGTCCATTTCACGCGCCATGAAAAATGAACCATCGGTAGATGAAGTCATTTCAAAACGCGATTCAGCCGCTCACCCGTTCTACGCGGGCTGAGTTGTCGATCGTTCGAATTGAGTGTTCAGGCACACCAGAAGCCCGGCATTTTCAGAATGCCGGGCTTTATTTCGCAGCTGATTCGTAAGCAGTACGAAGCTGAAGCTGGGAGAGTTTCCTCGTGTAGGATGGACATTCATGTCCGTCGCAAAGCCAGGGCACGCTGTCACAGCAACGTTTACCGGGTTCAGGAATCTCCAGCCTCTGCGATGCGTTTTGGCGTGGACTCGGACATGAATGTCCAAGCTACGGAAATGAATCAAATGGATGACAATCGTTTGTCACCACAGCTCGGGCGTTCTTCCCGTTCTCGTTCAACCACTGCACCATCGGGCCGGTCTGTCCATGAGTCACGAGAATCTGTTCCGCATGAGTTTCATCGATGGCCTTCAACAGCCCTGGCCAGTCGGCGTGGTCTGACAAAGGAAAGCCAAGTTCAACCGATCGAGATCTTTGCGTCTGCCGCGTCAACATCCAGCCGGACACAAACGCGACTGATGCATTGCGGAACGTGCTGAGCCACGTCGAATTTGCCGTGGAGGGCGGCGTGATAATCAGAACTCCGCCCAGTCTTTTCGCGCCGGGGCCTGACTGGACAGCCAGGTCTTTGGCAGATCGACACCACTGGCTCGGTATTCGTCATTCAATTGCTGAACCGCCGAATGGCAATAGATGGGCCCGATCGCACGATCTACGCCGGCAACACAGCGTTGTGCCTTCCCCAGGGAATATGCCAGCAGCACTGCAGGCTTGCCGTCATCTCGGCACTGTTTCCACCAGCGATTGATATCAGCAAAGATTTCCTGCTGAACCGGCCAGTGATAATTCGGCAGGCCAAATGTGGATTCCGTAATGAATGTGTGGCACCGGACATGTTCGAATGCCGCGCACGTCGCGTCAGGTTCCGTCTTGTAGTCGCCACTCGCAACCCAGATTTCACCACGGTACTCGATGCGGACCTGGGCGGACCCCAGAATATGGCCTGCCGGATGAAACGAGAGTGTCACTCCATTGATCAGCTTTTTTTCACCATACGGGACGGCCTCGATCTCTGCTGACGGCCCAAGCCGATTACGCAACACCCGGCGTCCCTCTTTGGCAGCGAGATACTTTTGAGAACCTGGTCGCGCGTGATCGGCATGTGCATGCGTGACGACAGCTCTCGGAACACGTCGCGACGGGTCAATGTAGAAGTCGCCGATTTCACAATACAATCCGGCGGGTGTTTCCTGAATGAGCGGTGTTGTCATTGGTCAGCCATGCAAACAGTTCGGTGACGATGGCAAGCTTTCTCACAAAGTCTCGGACATGAATGTCCAGGTTACAGGAGTCGCGGCACAAAATCGCCGCTTTATAGCCCAAATCGCACAGGTTCCGGAGTTTTCGCCTGGAATGAGTTCACGTTGAAGGGTTTCAGTACGTAAAATGCCGAGAACAATGAACTATGGCCGTGAAACGGATGGAGAAGATTTGGATGACCGAGCAAACCCTTGAGCGACCACTTCTGGCTAATGCGGACGCAAGTACAATTCATGAAATAACTTCTGCAGTCAGTCTGCCTGGTGTCGGCGTTCAGGAAACGTCCTCAGCGAATGGAGCAACCTCAGTGAACGAATCGTCTGTCAGGAACGCAGTCGGTTGGGGAACAACCTCCGATGGAGAGGATTTGGACTACGTGCCAGTGTCTCCGTGGGCTCCGATTGCACTTTGCATGGGACTGTTGGGACTCACTGGGTTCATTGGCATTTTCGGGCTGTATGTGGCATTTTTTGGAATCTTTGTGAGTGTCGGGGCTGTCAAACAGATCCGGTCTTCGGCGGGATTCGTCAAAGGCACCTGGATGGCGACGCTGGGACTAGTGCTGTCAATCAGCAGTTTCTGCCTCGGTTCGGCGAAAATGTCGTATGAATACCAGCATGAAGTCCCTGAAGGATACCAGCGTGTCAATTTTCAGAAAGATGTGGCAGAAAAGCAGTTTGTCTTTAACGGCGGATATAGGAAACTGGACCCCGAAGTCGCAGCCGTCATCGGCAAAAAAGTTTATCTGAAAGGTTTCATGTATGCGACGCAGGCAACCGATGGCCTGCAGCAATTTATTCTGCTGAAAGACAATGGAGAATGTTGCTTTGGCGGGAAACCGAAATCACACGACTACATTATTGTGACTCTGCCTTTTCTGAAATCGTCGTCAGATCGTCCGGCAATTTCAAGACGTGCTCCAGGGATGTCGGCGGTTGAGATTTCTGAAGAAGCGAAGAAACAACTTGTGGCAAGGAAAGAATACCAACAAGAGAATTTTCAGATGGTGACACGAGCCTACATCGGAATGGTAGCAGTAGCCGGGGTGCTGGAAGCGGATGTTCGAGCAGGCGAAGGCGGACCGCCGGATGATTTCGAGTACGCTCCCGTGTACAAAATGAAAAATGTCGAACTTGTCGAAGAAGCATGGACGCGGTTTTAAGACTGCATGACATAACCGGGACTCGATCCCGTCTGGGTCTGGAGAACTCCGAAAAGGCAATTTGGCAAGGGTGCCTGTCCCGGTTTTGTCAGGCACAAGTCTGAGGCATGGAATAGCATGAAAAAACGAACGACTGCTTCTACGATTCTGATCTCCCTTGCCGCCGTTGCCGGATGCAGCAACGGCGAAGGTGATTACGTCAGCTATAAGCAGACAACACCTTCTGAGTTCGAAGAACATCAAAAGCAGCCTGTCACCCCTATGCACGACACTGTCGGGGCAGAGATGCAGGCAGATGATTCAAAATCGTCATCACCGCCGGATGTTGTGGGTTCTGAAGCGAACGTCGTTGCCGCAAAGTCGTCTGACGATGCCGACATCAAACCTGCATCGCATTCGACGATCGGCAGAGATGCTGAATTGGCAAATCAGCGTGACACCGGTGATAGCGGCGTCGCTCAAAAGTCTGCGACAGAAGCAAAATCCGTTGTTTCGACACAGTCCGGACTGACCGGTCGCGCGGACACACCAGAAATCGACAACAGTGCGGCGAAGTCGGCGAACACAATCGAACTGCTGATTCCAGACAAATCATTTCGTCGCGAACGCGGGACCGACGCTGTTCGAATCAGCTACGATGACATCGATCTGCTCAAGATTCTGAACATGGAACCGGTGCCGCCGAACGCTGCAGACTACTTTCCTGAATGGCTGTCAACACTCAATGGTAAGCAGGTTCGGATTCGCGGGTGGATGTATCCGACGTTTGTGTCGGAAGGCCTGACGTCATTCACGCTGGCCCGCGACAACGGAATTTGCTGCTTTCAGCGGATGCCGAAAATCTACGACGTGATCTTTGTGAAACTGGAAGAGGGCCAGACGTCACGATATATCGAGCAGCGCCCGTTTGATGTGGAAGGCACATTCCGCATAGACAGTGAAAGCGACGGTTCTGAACTGCCTCGGCTGTACAAGATAGAAAATGCCCGAGTCCTTGATTAGTCGCGTCACTTGCGTGGCAGGCAGCATCAACCTGCCGCGGCAAACCCGTTTCTGCGATCTTTGCGTTCTTACGCGGCAATTCGGAATCTGCGGCATCGATCACTCCAGGATTGCACTGAGTCGCTGCTTCGTTTCAGGGCGGTTCAATTCCGCTTTGCCGAAGCCGTATATCGCCCCCAGGGCCACAGCCTTCTCCTGCCATTCCGCGAAGTTCGAAATCAGCATGACTGGAAGTGCGGCCGTCGTCTTATCAGCGAGAATTTTCTGCAGAATCTCCATACCGTCGCTGTAGTCTGCGTCCAGCTTGCGATTGATAAGGACCAGATCGACGGTCTGGGCCTTCAGCATTTGAAAGGCATCCGCTGGCAGATCGACCGTCAGCACGGCAGCGCCGAAGTGCGATGTCAGGTAATGTGAAATTGCAGCCTGATCGGGACGACACTGTCCGATACTCAGCACGGTCTTTCCTGTCATTGAATCGCCTTTGAAAAGTGCAAAAGTTGCAGTGAAGTGTGGCGTGCTGTAATCGCTATCACCGGTACGCTCAGCCCGGATCTCCGAGATTCCGTGTTCCGATGCGAGGAAGGCTGTTTTTCTCCGGCAAGCGTTGAGACAATCGCGAACCCTCCCCATATTCTGCTGTCGGGCATTGTAACATGAAAGATACGATTTCCAGCGGTCTGAATCTGCTGGCCACCGGATTGCGGCCCTATGTCGCGGAACGAGCCGCTTCCGTCTCGTCCGATCCAAGAATCCTCGCAGATATCGAACACGGCGACGCTCAGTTTCTGCTTGTACTCATGTGGGACCGCTGGAATGAAATGTTTCGTCAGGACCTGTCGTTTGTTGAACGCAGTCTGATCAGCGAGCTTCGAGATTTCAGAAATCGCTGGGCTCATCAGGATCAGCTGACTGAGCAGGATAAATATCGAGTAATGGACGATATCGAACGCCTGCTTCGTTCGATCAACAGCGATCAGGCTGTCAAAGCTGCGGACTTGCGCCGCGAATCGCTCAATCGATTGTGGCAGGCTGAAATCGGGAATGATAATGAGGGCAGGACGCTCCGTATCCTTTGGCCGTTTCTCTTGTGCCTCACCAGTGCTGCGGCTTTATGTTTTGCCTTTTTTGGGTTTTTGGGAACACCCTGGAACGGAATCCTGTCAGCTCTGGTTGTGCTGGGACTATTCCGGCTGGCCTGGTATCAGTCACTTAGAGATTCTGTCAGAACAGCAGGGCCAAAGGAATGTCGCGACTGTGGAAAAATCATTTATACTATTGAGTGTCCATACTGTCGTCCTGCGGAACTGAAAGCAGAGGCTGAATCGGCGATTGCACTGTCCCAGCCGCTTTCCGGTCTGGGGATTGTCCAAAGACTGACTGGGTCAATGGAGCGACGACGTTCCGCGGCTGCCAATGCGAGATTGAAGTAGTTGATGCGCGCAAATTGATTAACCCGTCGTCGAAATCCCGGCCGCCTGCCACCTCTATTGGACGATCTCGTCTTCGACCTCCGGGCAAACTGGTGAGCGGTAGTTCAGGACAACTCAACTCATGGCCTCGCTCAAACTATGCAGTTTCCCGCCTCCCTGCTGAAGCAATGTTGGTTCATCGCAGGGCCCACAGCGTCCGGGAAGTCAGCGGCTGCGCTGCATCTGGGCCAGGTGCTGAACGCGGAAATCGTCTCGCTGGATTCAATGGCCATCTATCGCGGCATGACGATCGGTACGGCCAAACCATCTGTCGCCGATCAGCAGTCTGTACGCCACCATCTGATTGATATTGCCGACCCCGCTCAGGATTTCAGCGTAACAGAATTTGTACGCCTGTCGCATGAAGCGGCGAACGACATCGCAACGCGGGGACGGATTCCTCTTTTTGTCGGAGGTACCGGACTGTATCTGCGATCGATTTTGCGAGGCATGTTTGAAGGGCCGGCTGCCGACTGGGATCTGCGAAATCGCTGGGAAAAATTGGCTTTACTGCACGGCCCGGAATGGCTTCACTCGCAACTGGCCGAGCGTGATCCGTTGACCGCGCAGCGTCTGCATCCCAGGGACATGCGGCGATTGATCCGTGCGATCGAAGTCTTTGAGCTGACCGGCAAACGACTGTCAGAGGATCAGCACCATCAACCGCGACCGCCAGAAGATCGGCCGGCATGTGTCGTCTGGCTTCAGCCACCGCGTCCGTGGCTGCATGAACGCATCAACAAACGTATCGAATTGATGATGAAGGAGGGCTGGCTGGAAGAGACACGCCAGCTGTTGGAAGCCGACCCTCCTCCGGGACGAACGGCCAGACAAGCACTGGGTTATCAGGAACTCATCCAGCATCTTGAAGGGACATTATCGCTGGATAAAGCGGTGGCTCTGATCAAAATCTCCACGCGACAGTTTGCCAAACGTCAGCACACCTGGTTTCGCAACATCGAAGAATGCAATCCGCTCGAAACGACGGGTACTGAATCACCAACAGCATTGGCGGAAATGATCTTCAAATTACAGCGTACATGACTCGGTACAACTGGATTTGACCTCCAGTCGTGGACAGGCTACTTCGCAACAAACTGGTATGCTGGATTTTCTTCAGCAAAGTCAGCATCTTCCGGTTGGGGCGTTTCAGTGATTTGATGGTAGACATAACGTTCGATGAGGGTTGGGATTTCGTGGTTCGACCATCCATAGTTTTCCACGGCGACCAATAATTGCGTTTGGTTATCGAAACAGAACTTGCTGCTGCAGTATTCTGGTACCGCGTTTTTATCCTTGAATTTCACGTGAAAGACGGTCACCTCACGGCCCGCCAAAGTGGATTCTGCCGACCCAAACACAGCCAGTGCCGACCAGTCATCACGTTGGCTGTAGAACTCCTGAATTCGACGTACGAGGTTTTCGATTCCTACGTCTGTGATCGGATATCGACAATTTTGCTTTGCCATGGGGGAGTCGGGTTCGAGTCGCCAGACACGGCGGATAGCCGCCAGCCCTTTGGTCGGTTTCACGATGAGCCGATTGTCGTTTTCTCCATGGACATAGAGAGCTTCCTGCCCGCTGTCGTTCCAACGCATGTAGACACTGAACGGTTCGCGGCGTGTCTTTAATTCGATGCGATCGACAGGTCGCAATGAGCCAGCAACTTCTTCCTGCAATTCAAGAATTGCAGTGTATCCTGGCAATACTTCAGCAGCGGCACGAGCTGATTTGAGATGGCCCTGAAAGTGTTTGAAGTCATCTGTTTCGGGTTGAGCAGGCGAAACCGATGTTGGCCCGGAGGTCACGGAATCTGAGTTGGTTCTCGCTATATCCGGGAACGTCGCGGCCATTATTCGAGGATGGATCGCATTGGCGTCGCGCGTTACGTGGTGGACTGTCAGGCCACAAACGGCCAATGTTAAAGTCGCGACAATCGGTTTCAGTTTGCCTGACATGTTGAACCTCACTTGTCGTTGACGGGATCCCTCCCGATATGTTTATCCTCCAGAATCCTCAGGAAGAATTTTGCATTTGAAGAGAGTGCGTGTGAACCGTACAGCATTTACGACCTGACGAGACTGGCGGCTCCAGGACTGAAACCTGTTGCTGTCGCCAGTCCACTCACAGGATGATTTACCAGGGTTTAAGTTTCCATCCAAGGATGAAGCCAATTCCGAGACAAATCATCGCAGCATTCTCCGGGTGCTGGTGAACGTATTCACGTGTGTAGGATTGAAAATCACTTAGTACACTTAGGTTTTCTTCGGAGGCCGATGCGCGGTCTCGATTGCTTGTCGCGTTGTCGAGATTGCGTTCGCTGCGATTTTGAGCTGTCGTTGAGGCCATTGTATAACCCTCTCTTATGTACGTGTGTGAAGCCTGCGCCGGCGATTCACCACTGGTCATTAATCATCATGGTGCAGAACCTCCCGCACCCATTTAAGATTTTCAGATAACTCTTCATGTGAACGTCTGAAACTCGCAGAGGCACGCCCGACACGGATGACGCCAATCGACAGCACACATGCACCGCCGATCGACATTGCGATTCCAGGAATCAGTTGACAAACCTCTGGGCTCCAACCAGTGCCCCGCTCCAAAAGCCCGGCAAGGCCAAAGAGAAGTACGGGAAGTGAACCCAGAATTGCAATACCAGCCAGCAATGAAACCACCAGTCCCGTTCTGGCATTGGACCAGAATTGCTTCACGTCGAGTGCCAGCAATTGCAGCTGCAAATCCGCCATCCTGGCGAGGTCACGAACCAGCGAAGCAACATTGGTCCCCAGTGGCCGTGTCTCCGACGTTTCTACTTTCGTGTCTTGAGCAGCCACGCGAGACTGACCCCCAAAAAGACCGCTCCAGCGAACGCCATTTGCGGATGTTGTTGAATCCATTGGTCTAGTCCCTGGCTGAACGGCATTCTCGCCGGTGAATTGAGCTTCATGTTCGCGGTGCTTATTGGCGGTGTGAACCTTGATTGCGTGCGTTCTTGTACCACATCAGTTACTCCTGCGGTTGTGATCGCGACCCGTAGCGCCCGTCTTCAACTCACCGCTGAAATAGTTTTCGACAACCTTTCGAAGCAGTATTGTAGCACCGCTCAGTGCAAGTCCGGACAGAGTTCGCACTGCTAGAGAGAGCTATCTCTGGGAGCCGCCGTGGGCCTTCTTCAATAGCCACTTGTCGCTTACGCTGTGCCAGCAGTTCGTCAATCGATTCCTGACTGAGGTTGACCGACGGCACAATTTTTCTCCCGGGCCCAATTACGAAACCAACCATCAAGCCAGCAGCGACCAATGATTTCGGGTACTGCCTGATGGTCCTTCCAGTCCAGGAGACTATTGGTGTTTGCGACAATCCGCTTGGCGTCTTTGTGCATGTGACGCCGCAATGAGGCCATTTTTGACCTGATTCGCTCCGACTGACTTTCAAGAGCAATCGACATACAGAACAGCCTTTCAAAAAACTTGATGAGCGTTCAGAACCGACCGCGGTCGATGGTGTCGGAAACGACCGCGAATTTGATCCCAAGCTGGCGTACACGGCCCACAAAGTCATGAACGGTACAGACCGCCAACTCCCGGTTTTGCCCCCGCAGTACTGCACGGCCTCAAGACAAGCTGCGAACGCACTCTTCGATTGCCCATGACTACTGCTGCTGCGGTCTGCTAAGCTCGGTCCGACCGAAGCAGAATGGTCAGAAATGCCCCGGCTACAATCCCTGCTCCAAATGCCACGCCAACGGACATGCCTGGCCGAGTGCGAATTGTTTCCTGAGCTTCTTCGAGGCCTGCTTCGACCTGTTTATTCACGCGACCGTACTGATCTTTCACAACTTCTGTCGCCCTGTTTGCATAGTCACGAACAGTTTCGGCCGCATTTGTCACGACCGATTCACTGGTCTTCGTGGCGTTGTCGAGGAATTGTTCAATTTCTCGTCGAGCAGCGCCGGTTTTTTGTTCGATTATTCCGATCAGTTGATCGGTATTGCCTTGGGCACGCGTAAAATCATTGTCCGTGATCTGACCCCAACGCTCTCGCACTTGCCCTTTCAATTGATCCCACTTGCCCTTCATTTCGGTTGTAGTCGGCATAACATTTTCCTTTGGTCTTCGAGCCGTGGTTTGAACAAATCTGAATCAAACTCTGTACACAGCTCAACGCGTTGAATATGAAACATGCCAGGAAGACTACCCTTCATGACATCGCGAGGCCCATCAGTGACCTCGTGAAATGAGCAATAGCGAATGCCGTGCCAACAGTTCAAAACGGAGGAGAGTTCGCGAAATCGCTGCATTCCACCGAATCGCGATCAATTGATCGACTTGGCGTAGGTCGCATGGATGCCAACGTGAACGTCCGGCGATCAAAAATTTGTGGAGTGTGAGATATGAATGCCGTTTCGTAATAATCAACGATAAACACTCTGTAATTACGGGTGTGAAAGCCCCCCGTCACGAAGAGAATGGAGGATCATCAGTCACTCAGGTCGTTGAGACTCCAGCAGTTGTTGACGTGCCAAAGCATCAGCACAACGAAAAGCGATGACGGTTGCATGAATCGCCGCAAAGGCTCGGTAATTCCGCCAGCTGAAAATAATCGCGGAGCCAGTGGCATCACAACTGCTATGTGATTTTGACTGTGTTCAAACTCAGATTCGATTTCAAACCGTGGGAGGCGAAACATGTCCGCACATCACAGCAATCGCAGTGGCAAGATCAAGTACGGGATTCTTGCATGGCTGATCGGCCTGCCACTGCCAATCGTAATCATACTGCTGTTTGTCAGAGGGTGCGATTTTTGAATAGTGTTTCGCTGTCGCGGTATTTCGTCAGAATTCGGAACCGACCGAATCTGACGAGATTCACCAGAATCCTCACGAGCTCCGTCAGGTGAATCTGAATATGGTCCTGTGCGAACACTGAGAACTGAGAGCGAACTGTCGCGCATCGTAAACGGCAACTGGCCTTCTGAAAGGAAAATTAACATGGTTAATCAGGCGGTACTGGAAGAAAACTGGAATGACATCAAAGCGACTTTGAAATCGAAGTGGCAGCAGTTGTCTGATCATGACCTTCGGGGTTTCAAGGGATCAGCGGATCAGCTTGTTCAGCTCATACAACGTCGTACAGGACATGCGAAGAATATAATCGAGAATCAGTTGGAAGAAATGATTGCACAGGGTCGTTCGATTCAGACGCAGGTCGGGCAATTCTTTTCTGGCGCTGCAACACAGGCTGGTGAAGTCTACAGTGACCAGTACGACGTGGCTGCTCAAAAATTGGCTGAGGGGTACAAACAGGCGTCCAGATACGCGAAAGAAAACCCTGGAGCGGCGGTGGCTATATTATTCGCCAGCGGACTCTTGGCGGGTCTCGGCGTCGCAATGCTGATGCGTCGCAGACAATGAGCCCCGTTGCGGTTCAGCTCCACTGACCTCTTTTCAGGTCGCTGCATTTTTCCCTTTCACGCACGCTGGAAAACGATCTGACGATTACCGACTCGGTCCGTGGCTGCGTTCGCGGAGCTGCGCGATCTTTTGCTGCAGTGTCTCAAGTGGATTGCTGCCATGTTGATGAGCTTCTTCCACAGATAGAAAGATCGAAGGATAAGTCTCAAGGATGGACAGACCACCGCACACGGCGGCCCACTGACGCACAACGTTGTGCGAGGGCGGACCTTTTTGCGGATCGTATTCCTCGTGTGCCATCGGAAGCAGTGCCAGGCGATGAGCGACGGCGTTCGGCTTACTTTGAACAGTAGGGTCGATGATTTTGCCGTTGTCACCCGGCAGCAGCGATTTGCCAGAAGCCACCGTGATCACGAGAACCTGACCTCGATCGCCATGTCGATGAGCAGGAACTTTCACGTTGTCGTCGATTTCCTGCAGGCGTTTCCTGTCGCGTTGAAACGCACGATCGCTCATTAACGCGTGGCCGTTGATCCATGTGAAGCCATCGTCAGGAAATTTTTGGCCATGATCGATGGCGATAAATGGAGTTGCGCCCAGCGAACTGTTGGCAAACTGCTGCAGAGTCACCAGCATACGGTCAACGCCATGCCCCTGTCCGCGGCCGTGCGCCAAGCGTCCAATCAGGTGATAAAGCACATCCGTCGAGACTCTTGTCGCCACGACGAGGTGGCGCAGGCTAAGCAGATCCAGAGATTCCTTCACGATGGATGCCGTTGATACCAGAATATTCGGGCCAACGTCCGGCGTGTCAAACCAGATCTGCAGTGCTTCCCGATCTTCTTCACCTCCATGAAAGGGTCTGACCGCAGCGGCAATGCCGCGTTTTTTGTAGTCGGATCGCAATCGCTCAACAACGGTATCGACCAGTCGACCGTGGACGACCACGAGCGTGTTCGCATCGTACGGTTGCGAAATCCCGAGTTTTTGAAACGCCAGCAGAGGCTGAAAATAAGTCGTCAGCAGTTGCTGCAGCGATTCTTCGGTTTCGCCCGGAAAGTGGACATCGTCGGCCGACGGAAAAAGTTTCACACCGAGATCTGGCAGAATTCCCCTCCGAATGGACTCGGGAAAGCTGTGGACCGGTGAACGGCAATCCCAGTTTTTTCCGTACCACTGAGAGCCAGCGGCAAACACAAGCGGGATGTGCAGGGCTCCTGCCGAGAGAACTGGCTCCTGAAACGCCACCGGTTGCCGCCGCTGGGCCTCGTCGCACAGGATCACCTCGACATGGCGATGCAGTTCTTCCCGGTAGCGTTCAATCTGCTGAACACTCGTAAAGACCGAAGCAGGTTCCAGGATCACATGGGCTTTACCACGGGGTGCCGTCGTGATCCCGATGCTCTCGCGCGCGAACAGAGGATAGTCGGGCGGAATGGCAAAGGCCGCATCACCGGTGTGCGAGGCGATTTGACAGGCGGAATCCGGAATCGGCGGAAACGTCAGCAGTTCCGTCGTCCCGAACGGACCCCGCACAGCGGTGGCGACCGAAGCCAGCACTTTGACGACATTCGAGAGCATCGGCTCATCAGACTTTTCAATCTGCAGTTCCGCCGCCTGCAGGTAGCCTGCGATGATCTGCCGTGCTGCATCTTCCGTTGATGGTCGTTGAGCGAACAACGTTGCCCAAACCGGGCCGGGAAAGTACTTCTTCATGAACTCACCATTCATCCGGCAGAGTGCCAGGCGGCGGCGGTTGATGTCCTTGTCGGTTGGCTCATAAGGCGGAGCACGAAGGACGCGGCGATGTGCCATACCCTTGCCGCGGACTTTGTCAGCGATATGATAGGGTTTCGCGGTGCAGTAGGCGACTTTCCCAGTCATCAGTCCTCGCGTCTGCAGCCGGATACAGGCCTGCATCAGCACTCCCAAAGTCAGTGTTTTACCTGTACCAGGCGCTCCCTGAATAAAGAAGGATGTCGGTGATTCCGCTCCGTTCGTCAACGCCGCCGTCACCCAGATCAGGTGGGCAAACTGATGGTCGTGCAGCGTCTTCTGGTTGACTTGATTCCCGTCGCGGTAGATTTCGCGCAGGAGCGTCCAGAGTTCACAGGCCAGCTGCCGATGAAATTCGGGTGCATTTGCAAACCTCTGTGATACAAATTCCGCTGCTGAGGCTGGTGGAAACTGGGTTTGCGGGTTCTGCTCCGCAGGGAAGACGTCCGCCAGAAAGCGAGTCAGAGTTCGGTAAAGAGTGGCGAACGACGAAGTTGGTTCGCAGGTGCTGCCGGAGTCCTTGAGGATGTGAATGGCAGGTCGCACAGTGGGGTGCTTCCTCAGATGGTTGGCGGGTGGAGAACAAGAGGCGGGGACAAGGACTCAGCGGTCAATAGATCGCCTTGACTTGTTTGTCTATCATACTGATCCTTCCCCCGCCACACTACTCCCGCCCACACCGCCGCAAGGTGATTCTCTTAATGTCGACCACCCCTAACGACAATGCTGAGATTTCCACTCGTAACCTCGGCGGACACGTCCTGCGTCGCGTTCAGAAACTGAATGACACGCTGCGCGAACGAGGGCACCGTCGCTGTATCCGACGAAGACCGCTCGCAATCCATTGCCTTACTGCTGGCAGAGACGCGAGTATTGGTGCTGCGGATGGGGCGACATGAATTCGGCGGAGTCGCCGGAATGCACTTTCACGCAGTGAAAAATGTCGAGACACCCGGCGGGCATCCGCAGCATGAATCCTTCTCGCGTGTCTATCGTACATGGCAACGGCTCGCAACCCAAAAACACGGACAATCCTCTCGAGTGAAGTCGCAACTGCAGCTGGCCTCGGGAAGACTGCTCAATCTGCTCGTCCCGGAGCAGGACGATCGCGGGCGCCGGCTGCGTTCGACGGTTGATGGTCTCTATCGTATCTGGATGTACCAGAGTGGTCACTTCGCATTCGAAGAAGCGTCTCGGCGGACGAATCGGCAGCGCGTGGCACTCACCTACGGCACGCTGTGGCAGCGCCGCGAAGTCGGCATGGTGCCTGACTTTCAGGAGGTCCGAGTGATCGGGACACATCTCGGTCATGATCTCGCCGCCGCAGCAAAAATCTGGCAACGCCAAAAGTCCGAGCAGCTGCTGAAACGTGGTGTGCCTTCGCCGCTGGTCCGCTTCATCGTCGCCATTCAGCTCGAACATCCCGGACTGCGAATGGCAGCATCGTCCATTCGCAAGCAACTGCAAGTGAGCGAGCGAACGGCACAGGACATTAATAATGGGAAACTCGTCCGTTTCGACGAGATTCGTCATGTGGCATTGTCAGTCATTCCAAAGCGAGAGCTGCCATTGCTGCTGCGCGACTGGCAGGCCGCCTGGGATTGTGCCAATGCCCGAGAAGATTTCACCACTGCGTTTCCTCGCATCTGTACGGAGAATGGCTGGACCAATCACATGCTGGCCAGCCTTCTGCGGGTTCGGCCTCCGGAACAAAGGAGTGAACTGCCTGACAAGAAGAAGAAAGCGGCCAGAGTCCGTCGTGCCGAGTCTTACCGTCCGTCGGCAGAAGTCCGCCGAATGTATCAGGAAAACAGTTTTTCCGGTCAGGTTCCCGCCAAAGCGGCGATCGACCTTGTCGCCAGCGATACCGTCCAAAATGCCGGTACAGAAAGCCAAAAGGATTACCTCACGCGGCTTTTCCTGGAGGGTGTTGCGCAGCGACTGTTGCACAAGGGCAGCGGAGCCCATGGTTCTCCGGTCCGCGCTCATCGCATTCTCTGCGGCGTGACTCCGGAGCAACTCGCCGATATCTCGGGATGCTCAGGGGCCGATATTCTGCTGATCGAACGGGGAATTAAAAAGTTGAGTGCCTCGGAATCGAGACGGCTCATCCAGTTCATCGAGACGTTTCCTGCTCGCAAAGTCAGCGAAGCGCGCGCTCGTCTGGCCGAGCTGAGTTCTTCGCCGGTGACGGTCAGTCAAACCGTCGAGCGCCTGAAGAATCGCCATGGCGGCTATATTCCTCTGTCACGATTGCTTCACGATGAGACGGATCGTCGCTTCAGCTTCACGCCGGGACGCCTCAAACGAATCGAACGCGGCCAGGAAGTCCCTGCTCTTCCGTTGCTCAAGTATCTGGTGACGCAGGGCGGTGCCGAAATCAAACCGGAACTCCTCCGAAACTGGTATGACTGTATTCCGAGGTACCTTGCCGAACAAGGAAAGCTGCAATGGACACACCCCCTGGCCCGTACCCTGGGCATCGTGATTCTGGAAAAGTGGCATAACCTCCATCATTTCTGGGAAGATCAACTCAAGGAGGATCTGAGTTACTCCATGTTGACGCGAAACTTTCAGCAGCTGAATGGTAAAGGCCATGCTTTCCCGTGGACGACAGTGAGTCGCTACCCGAATGCTGCCGGTGTGGGACTCGCCGATCCGCGCCGTTCATTCCTTCAGCAGTTGTTTCACCGCAGAGATGAAATCACCCGATTGATTCATTCCAGTCGCCGAGCCGCGTTGCAGGCGATCATTGGTGACGTGTTGAATCACTGGCGAAAAGAGATGCGTTCTGCGGGCATCGATTCACAAGCCGTGGAATACACATTGGGACTGACTCCCGAGGAATACCACGGTATCGCGACTTACAACGGCTGAAACGCCAGCGTGAACTTCGCCGACTACTCTGGTGCTGTCTCGATAGCGTACAGCGTGTTTCTGGTCGCAATATAGAGGACGTTGTTCGCAACTACGGGCGTTGAGAAAATCGCCGTCTCCATGCAGATTTCTGCGAAGGGAGCCCCCATCGGAAATGCCGTTTCTGGTTCGGCGGAGTGACGGAAGATCGCGACATCGCCGTCCGTGTCGCAGATGTAGACATGATCTTCCACAATCAGCGGCGAACCCCAGGATTCGGCAAACAAGTCATACGTCCAGTACGCCTTGCCGGTTTTCGCATTCACACAATGGAAGAGTCCACCGAAGTCGAGTACAAACAGTATGTCATTTTTAATGGCGACTGTTCCCATGGTACGGTGCATTGTCGTTTCAAAGACTTTCGGATCTTCGCCGGTGTAGTGCCAGACGGCGGCAGAATTCGGATTCTCACGCTCAAAGTCTCCGGCTTTTTCATCCAGTGCCTGAAGTCGTTTGGGTGCTATCGGTTTGTCGGGATTTTCCGAGTTGTACACAACCATCGGGCTGACGTCCCCATGTTTCGTCGGATCGATGCACCAAAGATGGCCCTGGCCGTCACCATGTTCCGGGTCATCGCCAACTGCGACGTAGATGAGGCCGTCGTAGATGCAGGCGAATCCGATCAGCGAGTTCCGAGTAGCGCGGGTGAGAGTGTAAAGCGATTTCTTGGGATTGCAGTCAAACTTCCAGAGAACTTTCGAATTCCCCAGGCCATCGCCATTCGGATCAAAACTGTACAGCCAGCCGTCGCCGCCGGGGAAAAGAACCTGCGGCTGGCCACCAAATACACCATAACTGGCCGACGCCCACTGCGCATGCAGAATGTTTCGACCCGGAGAATTGTTCGTCCAGAGGACGTTGCCCGTGTCACAATTCATGGCGAAGAAACTCGGCGCATCCGGAGCCGGAATATTAGAATGTCCTTCGTCTACTCCGTTCGACGTGCAGACAAACAACATCCCATCAGCCATCAGGATGGAACAGTTACTCATGTTGTGCGGCGAAACGCCCAAATTCTTGATCATGTCAAACCTCCAGATGATGTCGGCCTCATCGTGGTTTTGGTTCGTCTCATCGCGAAAAGGTCCGTCGTTTTCATTGTCGCGAAAACCATCTGCATCCAGACAAACAATCTCACCCCGGTTGGTCGTAGCCCACAGACGTCGACCGTCGGCATCCGGCGTCGATGGCATGCCCTGATTCGGCCAGTCGTGAACTCGACCGACGGGCAGCTTGGGACTGGAGTACTGCCAGAGGAACCGGCCGGTCGCCTCGTCAAAACAGAGCATCACTCCCAGATCCACTGTCGCCGGATATCTCTGTAGGTAACCATTGCCGTTGTTGGTGCCGATGAAGACCTTTCCATTCGCAATGCATGGATTCCCGTAGGTTTCCGAACCGAGTTTCACGGCCCACTTGATATTCTTCCCGCTCGTGATGTCCCACTCAGTCGGAATGTTCCTGCCCGACGGCGTGTTGTTCCGCTGCCGCGAACCGCCCCACTGCGGCCAGTCATCGGGACCGACCTTCAGCGCAGCCCGATCCAGCTGGCTTGCCGCGACCGCATCAAACGGTGGGCCGACCAGCGTCGCGGAGAGTTGAAAGTCAATGTGCCGCAGCGTCTGGCGGGCAACAATACGCACATCGAGATCGTCATTGCTCAGTGCGCCGACGACCACTGGCACGGCCGCTTTCGCCGCCGGACCAATTTTCCCGAGTGCGGCAATCGCGCTGTTCCGCTGCCTGCTGCTGCCCTCATGAGCGATGGCTGTCAAAGCACAAATCACGATCTCGGAATCGCCACCGATGCGTCCAAGAGCAGCGATGGCCGCGCGAGCAACAAAGGGCTCGTTATCACGAGCCGCATCGAGCAGAACCGGAATTGCGACTTCCGCCTTTGGACCGTTGGCTCCCAGAACGGAAGCGGCCGCCTCACGCACGCCGCGATTCTGATCTTTCAGTCTGGCCTGAACGTCATCAAGTACACCTGGTTCCCCAAAAAGCCTTACGAGAGCCCACAGGGCATGGCGACGGACAAACGACTCATCACCACTGTACAGAAACGACTTCGAGAACGACTTCGAGTTTGAGCGGTGTCTTTGGAAGTATAACGGGTTGACCGTCACTGCGTTCGAAACTGTGGCAAGTTTCCCCCTGGGATCGGCCTGGATTGTTCCAAATCCCGTCAGAGCCCCGGATGCCGGTGACATCCAACGACTCGGCGTATATTATGCAGCGCATGGACTTCAAGCTCCATGTTTGATTCCGCAGACACTGGTGGCTCAGCTTTACAAGTCACTGACGGCGGAGCAGAAGAAACTCATGGCGTTTGACTTCGAGCATAAAGACGGAGTCTGGGACGTTTGGCAGATCGAAGGTCCGTCAACGTCTGGTACTCGCGGCAATCATGACGTCCACACCTGGGTACATATCCGCAAACCAGGGTGAACCTCGCCGAGAACTACGGAGACTCAATTCCTGTGGCTGATGTCGCCCTGCGGCTGAAATTGTGTTGCAACTTTCCCCATCCAATTCCGACTGCATAGCTTTATTCGGCATCAATCACATGGCTCGACGGCGACCTTTGAATCCTCTGAACGGCATCACGCTCGAAATGATGCTCGAACAGCTTGTCGCACATCTGGGTTGGGACGCCATGGGCGAGGCAGTTCCCATTCGCTGCTTCACGCACGAACCAAGTGTTCCGTCGAGCCTTAAATTTCTCAGGAAAACTCCCTGGGCCAGGACCAAAGTGGAATGGCTCTATCGCAATCATCAGAAAAAGATGAACCTGCCGCCCCAGGAAGGGGCTGACGACAAATGAGCTGAGCCACGGGTGCTGTGTATTGAGTCGGCGGACCAAGCGCTGTCTTCAACACGGCGGCGGGCAGTTGGATTTTTGGACAGGCAACTCGCTGGCACGTTGACGGCGAAGTTCCAGGTGGTTTTCTTTCAGCTGAAACAATCTCAGACACTGGCGGAATGCGAGGCGTTCGCTGTCTTTGACTGCTTTCTGTCGCGCCACCATTCAAAAGCAATGGGAAGGACCGAAACAACGATGATACCCAGCATAACGAGCGAGAAATACTTTTTTACGATCGGGAGATTTCCAAAGACATAGCCACCGACAAGAAACAGCCCTACCCAGATGATGGCTCCACTGACATTGAACATCCAGAATCGGAGATAGTTCATCTTGCCTGCACCTGCCACGAACGGTGCAAATGTGCGTATGATGGGCACGAAACGCGCAAGGAAGATGGCCTTTCCTCCATGCCGTTCGTAGAACCGCTGGGCTTTTAACAGGTGATCTTTGTTGAGCAGGCTGGATTTTTCGCTGCGGAAAATTTTTGGCCCGATCATTCGGCCAATGCGATAATTCACCGCGTCGCCCAGAATTGCAGCGACAGTCAGCAGTACGAACATCAGCGGCAGGCTGAGCCCTGTTTCCGGCAACGCCACGAGTGCGCCGACAGCAAACAGCAGCGAGTCGCCAGGAAGAAAGGGTGTCACGATCAATCCCGTTTCACAGAAAACGACTGCAAACAGAATCACGTACAACCAGCCGCCCAGCGAATTGGAAAGCGATGATAATTGCTTATCCAGTTGCAGTACGAGATAAATCAAATACGACAGCGACTCTTTCACAAACAACTCTCCGGCACAACGCAGAATCAAGAAGAACACGCAACATGACGTGGCAACAACGCTGGACTCGTTTGCTGCATTCAGCCTACGTCAGACGATGTCCCTCGCCGGACATTGTACTCTGTTCAACGTTGCAAAAAAGCAACAGACCGATTTTGATGATCGTGTGGATTGTCACAAGGATGCGTTGAATGTCGGCAAGCTTCCGGCCTGCCAGATTCATGGAGAATGCAATCCCTGCAGCAATCCATCTCAGGCAGGACGCTCAATCTGCATCATTTGCCCTTCTTTCGTTCGTCAGCTAAGACTCCCCACCATGCGACCGGTCTCTGTCCTGATGATCCTGCTGATTCTCGGGATCGCTGTACGCCTTGGCGGAGCGTGGATGCGTGCCTCCGATCTGACTGCCGACCACGATGGCTACCTGGCCCATGCGGTTTTGGTTGCCAACGGCGAAGGATTTGCCGGCCCCCATACGCATCGTCCGACTGCTTTTCGCCCGCCGGCCTACCCGATTGCACTCGCGGGACTGGAAGTGTCAGGACTGCCAGATTGGGCGAGTGTTGCGGCCATCAATGGATTGTGCAGCATCGCCGTTGTCTGGCTCTCATGGATCCTTTGCCGCCAGTTTCAGTTGGCGCCGGGTGTCTCGATCATCGCCGTCGCAATCACATGCTTCGACCCGCTGCTTATTCGGTATACGATTCTGCCGATGACGGAAGTCCCTGCTGCGGCGATTCTGACCGGAGCCGCTGTGGCGCTGAAAGCTGCCGACCTGCGCCGCAAAGTGTCTTGCAATAACGGCGTGGGATTTTACGTCCTGTCAGGTATGCTCTTCGGTCTTGGTTCGCTGGTGCGACCAGTTTTGCTGGTGTCCTGTGCGGTCCTGGTGCTTTCACGTCTGATTCTCTGTCTGAAAAAGGGCGAGAATCTTCGCAGAAACGCGACGAGTGCGATTCTGCCAATGATCGCTGCGGCTGTCGTTATTTCGCCGTGGATCATCCGAAATGCGATACAGTTTCATCAGTTCATTCCAGCGACTACGCACGGTGGCTACACACTCGCGCTGGGAAATAATCTGGATTTTTATCACGACGTCATTGACGGCGAGGTTCCGTTCCCGTGGCCGGGGCCACAACTGGACGCGTGGCAGCGACGCATGATCACGGATGCCGTGGCGCAAGGTGTGCCAATCGGCAGCGAACCGGCTCAGGACGCGTGGTATTATCATCAGGCCGTCGCATCGATGAAGGCTCAGCCTTTAAGTTTCTTTAAATCGTGCCTGCTGCGTCTGCGTCGCTTCTGTGCGATTACTCCAGGCTCGAACGATGGCCTGCCGCGATTTGCCAAAACACTGGTTGCCGTCTGGTATGGCCTGATCTGGATCGGTATCGGGGCGGCAATTGGCCGATCGAGTTCGGCCCTGCGTGGGATGTCGGGATTTCGCTCGAAGGGTTGCATTCCGCCAGACCACAGCCTTGCAGACTTGTGGCTGGTCGTTTTCTCATTCATGCTGCTGCATGCTGTCTACTGGACCGACACCCGCATGCGTGCTCCGGTGATGCCATTCATTTGCATCATTGCCGCAGTCGGCTGGCAATCGTTGTTCAATTTTGTCTCTCACCGTTTCTACCCCAAAACGTCATCTGAGCCGCAAACATGATCTGTATTTCCGTGACCCCGACTTCGCGCACGCTTGCTCCGGCAGATCTGCTCAACGCATCGCGCAAGTGTGACCTCATTGAATTATGCCTTGATCACTTTATCAACGAACCGAACGTTGGCGAACTGATCAAAATGGTTGACAAGCCGATGCTGGTCTCCTGTCGTCGCGAGCAGGATGGCGGAAAATGGAAGGGTAGCGAATCGCAGCGCATGCAGTTGCTGCGAGAAGCGATTGTCGCAGGCCCGGCGTATGTCGAACTGGACCTGGAAATGGCCGAAAAAATCCCTCGCTTCGGTCAGACGAAACGCGTCATCGCATACACAAACCTCAACCGTCCGATTTCAAAGATTGACGAAATTTTTACTCAGTGCTGCAAAGCGAAGGCCGATGTCGTGAAGTTCACGTGGCTCACGGAAGATCTCGACGGAGCCTGGCCGCTGCTGGCGGCGGTGACTCAACCTCGGGCGGTACCGATCGTCGGAATTGGAATTGGTCGATCCGGACTGACGTTCTCGTTGCTGGGGCAAAAGTACGGTTCCCCCTGGATCTATGCGGCACTGGAACGCGGCATGGAAGCATTTGCAAAGCAGGCGACTGTCTGGCAGTTGCAGGAAGATTATCGCTGCGGAGAAATCAATTCCAAGACCCGCTTTGTGGGAATCATCGGTTACGGAGATTCTGAAAACATTGCCGCGCGAGTATTTAATGCTGCATTTTCTTCAATGGAAAAGCCCATTCGTTGTCTGCCGTTGCTGCCCGGCGATCTTTCAAAGTTTCCAAAGATGCTGGAGAAAATGAAGATTAACGGACTGATCATCGATCCGGCATACGATGGAGACCTGACTTCTCGGCGTCGCGCGCGAGTTCGCGACGGCATCGAATCGTATTGATGTGCTCGGGAAGGTACTGGTGGCTGGAAGGGATTTGTACGACATTTGAAGCCATCGAAAAGGCTGGCGAGGCAGTCACCGGCAGTGCGGAATGGGCGTCCCGTGGTTCCGTGACGGTCATCGGAAACAGTCCTATGGCGCGCGGAGCAGCGATTTTCTTCAGCCAGAAGGAGCAGCCGTGACATCGCGGGGCCGTCCGACAACACCGCTGCCTCAATGGCCCGCGCCATCGGGGTGCGGCACGTTGGCTGGAACGCAGTGCATGATTTGCGAACGGATACGCTGGTTCTGTCCGATTTTGGAATGCCGTGTGGTGTGGCGAAAGGGCAAGCGAACCCGACGATGATTCGTGAACGGATGACGGTAGTCGATCTGACGGTCAGTTTGCGCGGTTCTCCATTCGCTGACGAAGCACATGCACGGGGCGCGGTACATTGATCCGACCTCAGTGTTTGCCATTCAGTTAAACCTTCGTTTCGTCAACTGACGGGACGTGATCTGCCGGCAGATGCGTTCGTCGAAGGACTGGCGGAATGACTCTGCTTTATCGCGATGATCGCTTCCTGCTGCATCAGACCGGTTCGCATCCGGAGTGTCCTCAACGGCTGCGGGGAATTCACGCGAGGCTTGAACATTCCGACCTGCTCAAGCGCTGCACGCAACAGCCCGTTATGTCGGCTGCGGATGAAGATATTCTCCGAGTCCATCCGGAGCATCATTTGAATCGCATTCGCGAATTCGCTGACGCGGGCGGTGGCCGAATTGAAGTCGATACGGTGATGAGCCCGGAGTCGGCCAATGTCGCAATTTTAGCGGCAGGCGCAGCGGTGGATGCAGTATCAAGAGTCGTGAGCGGCATGGATTCCACGGCGTTATGTCTGGTCCGCCCTCCTGGGCATCATGCGGTCCCTGACGCACCGATGGGGTTTTGCCTGCTCGGAAATGCAGCGATTGCCGCGCGAACCGCCGTGCAGCGGTTTGGTCTGGATCGCGTGCTGGTCGTGGACTGGGACGTGCATCATGGCAATGGGACGCAGGACGTTTTTTACGAAGACGAACAGGTCGGATTTTTCTCTGCTCATCGATTTCCATTTTATCCGGGAACCGGTCGCAAGTCGGAAACCGGACGCGGGCCCGGTCTGGGCACAACGTTCAATCTGCCGCTGAAATTCGGAATTTCCCGACGCGATTATCTGTCCGCCTTTGAAAATATGCTGACGCGATCCGCCGATGCGATCAAACCGGATCTGATTATCGTCAGCGCCGGCTTCGACGCGCACGCGGATGATCCTGTGGGATCACTTGGTCTGGAGACTGAGGACTTTTCAAGGCTCACGGAACTCGTGTTGCAAGTGGCGGATACGCACTCCGACGGAAGACTGGTGAGCATTCTGGAGGGAGGCTACAACCTCGATCGCCTTGCTGATTGCGTCGAAGTGCATCTGGAGACACTGCTGAACCTTCAGAAGCATACCGGCTGACCGCACGGTACTTTTGTCCGACTACGACGATGGGTTGCCGGCGAATCCCGTGCTGGTAGATTGGCGTCCGTTCGCGGTTGGAATGAGTTTGGCCATGCAGCGGACATTTTTTCGGTTCGGTCCGAATCGGTCAGGGCGTCTCAACGATGCGTTTAAGAAGCGCATTCGTCAGAGCCTGACCGTGGTGCAGAATTTTGATCGCCTCATCCCGAAATGCCACATGCAGAACCGCGATATTCGGAATCCAGTGCGACAGCTGTCTGGCATTTGTCGAGATCGCACAATCAGCGGAGTCCGTGACTTGCGCTTCGTTCAG
>JBBJME010000073.1:0-29081 GCA_037719765.1 Planctomycetaceae bacterium | reverse complement strand
CCGCTTCCTCGGCATTAACCACGAACTCCACCTCCCCGATCCCGCAGGCCGCCCGGTCGCCCTTACCCACGGCACACCGGTGAGTGAACTGTTCTGAGCGGCGACAGTTGAATTTCATGATCGCACAGGGTTGGGTCTCCGTGGGGGAGATTGTAGCCATAACCTGCCTTGAAATCTGGACTTGAGGATGGACAATGAGTACTTCCACTCGACGTTCAACCTAAAGAAGGCAGGCATGGCCAGGAATAAGTCAAAGCCGATCGAAGAAGATGTCGCCGAGCACTCTGGAAAATGGACTCAAAAAGCCGTCGCGAATTTTAGTTGCGGAGTTTCTGCTCGCAAACTCCGATTCGTCGCGACCTGCTGCGCGGTCGATCCTGGATGAAGCTGAAGCCATGCTGAGAGCCGTGGTGACTGATATCGCCAAGCTGCCGGACGTCGATGTCACTGTGTTGCTCAGCGCAGAGGCCACAGCACTCTTTGTGGAATCACCCATCTGCTGTGCGCCGGATGGCAGGAGCAACATCCGCATTCAGCGCGGCGACATTAGGCCAGACACATGGCCGACCATCCTTCGCCCGCAGTCACATCAGGCCGCGCTCGACGCGGTGCTGCTGATTGCGCCGGAATGCGATGGTGTGCTGGTCTCGCTGCTGAAGGCTGTGCAGGTGTCAGATGCGTGGCCAATGCTGAGTCTCAATCTGAACTGGCGACTGGCGGAGATCTTTGCAGACAAGCGAATGACGGATGTGTGGCTGCGGCAGCATGGCATTGCCACAATTCCGACACGGACAATCGATCTCACGACTGCCGATCTGCTTCGAGGAACGTTGCCACAAGATTCAATCAGGCAATCGGTCACCCGCACGGATGGTTCGACTGATGATCAGCTCGCCGTGCTCAAACCGCGAGACGGCGCCGGAGCGGACAGCGTTCGAATCGTGCGCATCGATCATCGGTTGTTTCAGGAATTGCCACAACAGGCCTCGGACAATGATCGTTGGATGCTGCAGCCTTGCATGCCTGGTATTGCGTGTTCGGTGGGCTTCATTGGCGGCGGCGAACGCGGCCCGACGATGATCCTGCCGCCCGCTCGACAAAACATTCGGGTGAACGATGGCGAGGTGTCGTATCACGGCGGTCAGATTCCATGTGAGCCCGCGATCGCTTCCCGCATCGCGCCCATGGCAGAAAAAATTGCGGTTGCGCTGGGCTCGTTTAATGGCTACCTGGGCGCGGACCTGCTGGTTGATCCTGCGGTCCCCGAAGATTCGGAAGGTTCTGTCCGAGTCGTGGAAGTCAATCCACGCCTTTGCACCAGCTATGTGGGTTATCAGGCATTTGCGGAAGACAATCTGGCGGTGTGGATTCTGCAACAGAACAATGGCAATGCAATTCGCTGGAGGCCGGGGGCTGTGACATTTTCTGCAAACGGCGAAATTCATTTCACCTCGACACCAACAGTGTGAGTGCTGCTACCATACGTGACAATGAATCCCGCATCCGACACGTCCGCACAGCCGATGATCCGCATTCGTGGTGCGCGAACTCACAATCTTCGCAATATTGATGTCGATCTGCCTTCCGGACAACTGATCGTGATGACGGGCGTCAGTGGATCCGGCAAGAGTTCTCTCGCATTCGATACGCTGTTCGCTGAAGGTCAGCGACGCTATCTGGAAAGCGTTTCGGTCCAGACACGCACGCTGCTGCGTCAGCTGCCGCGTCCGGATGTCGATGACATTACCGGACTCGCGCCGACGATCAGCGTCGATCAGCGAGTTTCCTCAGTCCCTGCCCGGAACACGCTGGCGGTTACAGCGGAGATTCATGATTTCCTGCGGCTGCTCTATGCACGTGCCGGGACGGCGCATTGTACGGACTGTGGTCGTCCGGTGCAGCGACAGTCGGTTGATCAGATTCTGCAGCGCACGCTGCTGTTGTCTGATCGCACTCGTTTGATGATTCTTTCGCCCATGGTGCGAGGCCGGCGCGGGGGGCATCGGGAGATTCTGGAGCGGATCGCCCGCAATGGCTTTGTCCGCGCGAGGATCGATGGTGACGTGGTGGACATTGCTGAAGCGACAACACTTGATTCAAAGAAATCACACACGGTTGAAGCGATTGTCGATCGCATTGTGCTGAAGGACGGCATCGCGCCGCGGCTGCGGGAATCGATCGAGCTGGCGTGCCGGGAAAGCGATGGAACATGCATCATCAGTCATGAAGCCGACGGACAATGGATCGAAAAACTCTACAGCACTCGCTTCAGTTGCCCTGACTGTGATCTGAATTTTGAAACTCCCGAACCGCGAAGTTTCAGTTTCCATTCCCCGTGGGGAGCGTGTCCGGAATGCAAGGGGCTTGGTGTTCAGGGAGCTGTCGATCTGGAACACGAAATTGCCACGTTTCATCATCAGCCGTGCGAGACGTGCCAGGGGTCGAGGCTTCAGCCGTTTCCGGCTGCCGTGACGTTTCTGTCGATGACGATCGGTCAGTTTTCGCAGCTGAGTGTCGCCGAGGCGTTGCAGACCGTGGACGGCTGGATCGGGCGGATGGGGTTAGCGAGCGGCTCGGCAGGCGCCTCGCTCTCCCACAATGCTGCGGCGCCAGATTCGCTCGCCCAGGAAGCCAGGTTGGTCGCGGAACGCACTTTGCCGGACATACGGGCCCGCCTGAAATGTCTGGACGATGTCGGCATCGGATATCTGACGCTCGATCGTCCCGCGCGAACACTGTCGGGCGGAGAATTTCAACGTGCGCGGCTGGCGGCGGCACTCAGTTCGCCGATTTACGGAGCATGTCTGGTCCTTGATGAACCAACTGCCGGACTGCACCCCCGGGACACGCAGCGACTGTTGAAGACACTGTACCGACTGCGGGATACCGGAAGTACCGTCGTCGTGGTCGAACACGACGGAGATATCATTCGTGCGGCCGATTGGTTAATTGATCTTGGCCCCGGCGCTGGTGCGGATGGAGGCCGGTTATTGTTCGCCGGCACACCGGCAGACGCGAAGCAGAACGCCCAATCGCCAACCGGCGACTATCTGCGCGGCATGCTGCCGACGGTCGAAGCGTCGCGCGCCGGCCTCAAGTCCTTATCGCGAAAACTCACGATTCGCAACGCGCGGCTCAACAATCTGAAAAACGTGACGGTCGATCTGCCGCTGGATTGTCTGGTCTGCGTGACGGGTGTCAGCGGTTCAGGCAAGAGTTCACTCATCACCGACACGCTGCTGCCGATCGTGACCGCAGCGGTGATGCAACAGCGCGACGTCGCCACAGCCGCAGCCGACGCGCGATGTGACGGTGTCGATGGCATGGAGCAGATTCAGCGCGTGGTCTCACTGGATCAGAGTCCGCTGGGACGATCATCGCGTTCCTGTATTGCCACGCTGTGTCATGTCTGGGACGACGTGCGTCGGTTGTTCACGAAGACCCGCGAAGCGCGTACTCGTGGATTCTCTTCGCAGCATTTCAGCTTCAATTCCGGAGAGGGGCGGTGCAGCGACTGTCGCGGTTCGGGAACACGCAACGTTCGCATGAGTTTCCTGGCAGATGCGGTTGTGCCTTGTCCAACGTGTCACTGCTTACGATTCAGCGCGGCCGTTCGGTCGATTCGTTTTCGAGATCGCTCTGTCGCTGACATTCTGAACATGCGGATTGATGAAGCGTCGGAATTCTTCCGGGAGTTTCAGAAGCTGCACAGCGTGCTCGATACGTTTCGAAGCGTCGGCCTGGGATACATGACGCTCGGACAGCCCGCCACGACTTTTTCCGGCGGTGAGGCTCAACGGGCAAAACTAGCCTCTGAACTGGCGGCACCCACAGCACAGCACACACTGTATTTGCTCGATGAACCAACCAGTGGCCTGCATCCGGCAGATGTTGCATGTCTGATGAGCCATCTTCGACAGCTGGTGAACAGCGGCCACAGTATGGTCGTGATTGAACACAACCCCGACGTCATTCGCTGCAGCGACTGGTTACTGGATATCGGCCCTGACAGTGCGGATCAGGGTGGCGAGATTGTCTTTTCAGGGCTCGCCCAGGCTTAGCCCAAGGCCCGCGGCAAGCAGGATCTTGCAACAAAAAAAACAGCGAACGCTTTTGGCGTTCGCCGTTTCCGGGGTGTCACGTCAGTGGTCGTGTTCCAAGCTGTCGAAATAACCGCTTTTCATTCAGATCCGACCGCAAATAGTCTAATCCAGCGTGATAAACGGGCTCATTCGACGTGCTTTGGCCAGCAACAGCACCTTTTCGGCTTCATTCTTGGACGCGGCATGTCGTGCTCGGACCTTAGCCAAACCTACTTTGCGCTTTCGGCGGCGAGCAATTTCACGTTGTCGTTCTGTACGTCCCATGAGCCAAAAAGTCCTGTTTTGCTGAAAACACGCGATCAATGTTGAAACGCAATTTAACAAGGTCAGGAAGAAAGTCAATCGGAGACGTCCGGTCGTCGAAAAATCGCGTAGTTTGGAAGATTTTTGGCAAATCCTGCTCAGGGGACATGCCTGAGTCGCTGCCGGGCTCGGAGGCTAAACATTCGGCTTACCGTGAAGTATAAAACGGCGACCGCTGTTTCTTGAGCGGTCCTGAATCTTCCCATGCTCAGTACCTGGACTCGCAGGTGTTCCCGGAGGCTCTATATGAATCGTATTGTCCTGACTGCCTGGCTGCTGATTGCCGGAGTTGTCGTGGTGTCTCAGCCGCTCTTGGCGCAGGAAGAGAATCTCGTGTATCCGCAGACGAAAACAGTCGAGCAAGTCGATGACTTTCACGGTACCAAAGTGGAAGATCCCTACCGTTGGCTGGAAGACGATGTCCGCACGTCGAAGGACGTCGCGGACTGGGTCGAAGCTCAGAACAAGCTCACGTTCGACTTTCTGAATTCCATTCCGCAGCGAGCCACAATCCAGAAACGCATGACAGAACTCTGGAACTATGAGAAGATCGGAGCGCCGTTCAAACGCGGCGGTCGCTACTTCTTCTCGCGGAACGATGGTCTGCAAAACCAGAATGTGATGTTCCGGCAGGACACGCTCGACAGCGAAGCGAAAGTGCTCCTCGATCCGAATTCGTGGTCGAAGGACGGGACGGTCGCCCTGTCGGGATCGGCGTTCAGTGATGATGGTCGCTACGTCGCCTACGGAGTTCAGGACGCCGGTTCCGACTGGAACACCTGGAAGATCATGGAGATCGAGACCGGGAACATACTCGATGACGAATTGAAATGGTTGAAGTTCAGCGAGGCGGAGTGGACTCCGGACAGCCATGGATTCTTCTACGCCCGCTATCCGCAGCCGGAAGAAGGTGCCGCATTTCAGTCGCTTAATACGAACATGAAAGTGTACTACCATCGAGTAGGTTCTCCGCAGTCGTCCGATGTCCTGGTCTACGAACGGCCCGATCATCCGGACTGGGGATTTCAGCTGAGTGTTTGCGAAGACGGTCACTATCTGATCATTACAGTCTGGGTCGGCACCGACGATCGGTATCGCATCGTGGTGAAAGATCTGACGGAACCGTACGGAATTCCATACGAATTGATCGACAACTTCGACCATGAATACTCATTCATCGACAACGATGATCACGTCCTCTACTTCAAGACCAACGTCGATGCACCGCTGCGGCGCGTCATCGCGATCGATCTGAAGAAGCCAGCTCGCGAAAACTGGAAGGAGATCATCCCGCAAACTGACAACGCACTCGCCGGCGTGGGGATCGTCGGCAACATGTTTGTGTGCGATTATCTCAACGACGCAAAGACACAGGTGCGACTGCACGCGATGGACGGCTCGTTTGTGCGGGAAGTGGAATTCCCCGGCATCGGAACTGCCGCAGGCTTTGACGGACGTCGCAGGGACACGGACACGTTTTATTCTTTCAGCGGTTTTGCGTTACCCCCGACCACGTATCGCTACAACATGATTACGGGGGCCAGCACACTGTTTCGCAAGGCGGACGTGAAATTCAATCCGGACGACTATCAGACATCTCAGGTTTTCTATGACAGCAAAGACGGCACGAAGGTGCCGATGTTCCTGTGCCATAAGAACGGTCTGAAGCTGGACGGATCGAATCCGACGTTACTGTACGGTTACGGCGGTTTCAATATCTCGATCACGCCCAGCTTCAGTGTCAGCCGACTCACATGGATGGAAATGGGGGGCGTGCTGGCCGTTGCGAATCTGCGCGGTGGCGGCGAATACGGTGAGCCGTGGCACAAAGCCGGCACAAAGCAGCACAAGCAAAATGTGTTCGATGACTTCATTTCCGCGGCCGAATGGCTGATTGCGAACAAGTACACGTCGCCAAAGAAGCTGGCGATTCAGGGTGGCAGCAACGGCGGCCTGCTGGTCGGAGCCTGCATGACACAGCGCCCCGAACTTTTCGGTGCGTGCCTGCCCGCGGTCGGCGTCATGGACATGTTACGGTTTCACAAATTCACCGCGGGACGATTCTGGACCGATGACTACGGCAGTGCGGACAATGCCGATGAGTTTTCTGCGCTGCTGAAGTACTCGCCGTATCACAACCTGAAAGGCGGCACTCAATACCCGGCGACGCTGATCACGACCGCTGACACCGACGACCGTGTCGTCCCTGGCCACAGTTTCAAGTTTGCCTCACAACTTCAAGCCAGCCAATCCGGCACTGCTCCGACCTTAATCCGCATCGAAACCCGTGCCGGTCACGGTGCTGGCAAACCGACTGCCAAGATCATCGAAGAGGCGTCGGATCAATGGGCATTTCTGGTGAAGACACTTGGGATGGATATGAAGTAATGTGGCCATCACGCTCCGCCGTGATGAGCCTGGAATCTGGAGAACAACCTACGGTGCCTTCACATCGAGGCACACGACTTCCTTGTCATCTCGAACAAACAGACGACCGTTGGCAAGCGAGGGTGCCTGGCGAGTCGTGTCCATGATCGTGGCGCGACTGAGTTCGTGAAATTCTTTGGCACTGGCTTCGACGATCACAACTTCACCTTCCATCGTGGTGAGGTACAACTTTCCGTCGGCCAGAATCAGATTGCTTTTCCCAAAACGGTTTTTCTGCCACATCGTCTTGTGATCTTTCAGCCGCATGCAAATCAGACTTGTTATCGGCCCGGCACTGCCCTGATTGTCGAGCCCGTACAAGTGCCCATCGTGTACGACCGGCGTCTGCCATTCGGCTCGCAATTGGCTGTCCTTGCCCAATGATGACCAGACTTCTTCCACCTCTGGCCCATTCTTGTCAGCCTTCACCTCCAGAATCACCGAACCGTGATTTTCGCCAGCCGAGATCAGCACATGCTGATCGTCCAGCCGCACGGGCGACGAAGTGTTGCAGTCGTATTCCGTTGGAAACGGAAATGACCACTGTTCTTTGCCGGATCCCGGTTCGATCCCGATCGCACCGGAACCAGTCAGTGATACGATCTGCGTTTCACCATTCAATGTCATCAGCACGGGTGAAGAATATCCCGCGTTTCCGCTGCCGACTTTCCATGCCAGCTTGCCATCGGCGATTCCAAAGGCCGCTACGGCAGCCGTTTTCGTGCCGGAATGCACGATGACGTGACTGCCCGTGACCAAAGGAGAACAGGACACGCCATACTCATTCGGCTTTCCACTGAGCAGCTTCGGCACAGTGACAGACCACAGTTGTTTGCCGTCATCAGCTTTCAGCGCCACCAGAATTCCTTCACCGGTGAATGCAAAAACATGACCGTCGCTAACCGTTGGTGTTGCGCGAGGACCGTGGCCCATGGCATTTTCATACACCGGACCGATCGGTGTTCGCCACAATTCTTTTCCGTCTGCGGCGTTCAGGCACACCACATATTGAGATTTTTCGTCCTGAAACATTGTGAAGGCGGCACCCTTTGCCACCGCAACTCCGGACATGCTTACACCAAGAGGTGTGCGCCAGACGATTTTAGGCCCGGCTGAGGGCCATGTGCTGATCAGGCCCGTCTCTGTAGAAACGCAATTTCGGTCCTGTACAAGAAACTGATCCCAGTCGACGGAATTTGCATGTTTGCCGACAAGGCTTATCATCACGAGACTTAGAAATGTCGACGTCAGGACTTTTCGCATGATGATTCCTCTGGAACTTGTTTGATCTGGCCTGGAAATGAATTGTCACGCATCGTGACGTATTTGATGTGATTCAGAAAGCCAATTTTCCATGCAGATCTGGGTTGATGCGGACGCATGTCCGGTCGAAGCAAAAGAAATCCTGTACAAGGTGAGCAAACGCCTGCAGATTCGGATCACCTTAGTCACCAATCAAATGATGTGGATTCCGAAGTCGGACCTCATCTGTTTAGAACTGGTCAAAGCAGGTGCCGACGTGGCTGATCGCCGCATCGTGGAACTCCTGAACGCTGGAGATCTGGTGATATCTTCAGACATCCCGCTCGCCGCCAATGCCGTCGCGCACGGTGCGACCGTGCTGGATCCGCGCGGCGAAGAATTGAATGCCGACAACGTCGGTTCTCGTCTGGCGGCCCGAAACCTGATGGACGGACTGCGAGGCTCTGGAATGGAAACCGGAGGCCCCGCTGCTTACAGCGCCCGAAACAAACAGGACTTTGCCAATCAACTGGATCGTCTGCTGACAAAACTGCGGGGGAAATGACGGAGTCGCTGCATTCGTCCCAGAACTAACGATCTCCCAGGATCAATCGCGACATCAAATCCCAGCCGTGCGGCAGCCTGATCGAGGACGCAGCCGCGGACACTTCGCTGTAGGATGTCGCTTCGTCAGGAATCACTCCGGTGCCGCACATCGCGAATGGACAGTAACCGTGGCTGTGGGTCCTGGTACGAAGAAATGTGGGATGATCCGGACAAATCAGCAGACGATAATCTCCCTGTTGATTCAGCCACTTGTGCAGAGGCCCCACGATGTGCCGATCGATATTTTCGACAGCTCGGACTTTTTCATCCACATGACCTTCGTGCGAGGCTTCATCAGTGGCCTCAACATGCACAACCACGAAATCCACATCCGGCCGAGACAGCGTTTCGATGGCCGCTCGGCCCTTAGCTGCGTAGTCGGTGTCCAGATATCCGGTGGCTCCGGGAACTTCGACAACCTCCCAGCCCAGCAGCCGGCCAATTCCACGCAGCAAATCGACGGCTGTAATTACGGCTCCGCGAACCCCGTAACGATCCAGAAACGGAATGAATGCCGGACGCTGACCCAGTCCCCAAAGCCAGATCTGCGTCGCCGCCAATTCTCCGCTGGCAATGCGTTGCCGGTTACAACTTACGCTGGCGAACAAGTCATGGCTGCGATTCATTAACTGCAGCAACTGATCTGCCCCCGGTCCAGAGGGAAGGTGACCGGCAATCGGCTGATCGGTAATATCGTGTGGCGGCGTGCTGTCAGTTTGTCTTGAAAATGGAGCCGTCGTTCCGCGACTCCGATAGAGCAACAGATTTCGATAGCTCACCCCCGTGTGAAATTTCCAGTGACTGTTCCCGCACTGATCGCGCTGCAGCAGTTCGATGAGTTCCCGAGCCATCTCCGACGGAAACTGTCCGGCCGTGAAACTCTGCATCTGTTCATTGGCCACCGTGACCAGATTGCAGCGAATCGCCCAGTCGCCGTCCTGCAGTTCGATTCCCTGCGCCGCCGCTTCCAGGGGCGCGCGACCGGTGTGGAATTCGAGCGGGCTGTAACCAAACAGACTCATCGTCCCCACGTCACTGCCGGAAGGCATCGACGCCGGGACGTTGTCGGTCTGCCCGACAACGCCTGCTGCGGCGACTTCATCCATGTGCGGAATGCAGGCCGCTTCGAGCGGTGTGCGACCGTTGAGCCCTGGTTGTGGTTCGTCGGCAACACCATCGGGAATGACAAGGGCAAATTTCATATCGACGATTTCTTCTCTGCCAGTTCCAGCATAAAACCCTGCAGCCGCGCTGCCATGTCATTGCCGTTGGGCGCAAGCCCGGCCATGATCATGGCGTTGGCATGCAGTTGCTGGCTGCAGGCACGGACGAAGCTGTGGTTGTCCGGATTGGTGACCAGGTCCGCAAGGCGTTTGACGAGCGGTGAGCAGGGATTGATCTCCAAAATCATCTTCTGCATTTCAAATTCGGGCGTGTTCATCCGCAGCACACGCTGCATCGTCGTACTCATTGATCCCTGAGCATTGACGAGACAGCAGGGGCTCTCCGTGAGTCGTTCGGAACGTCGCACATCCTGAACCTGATCGCCAAGTGCTTCTTTCATCAGGCTGATCAATGCCTCCAGATTCGGCGGAGTGTCCTGCTTGTCCTGATCGGCTGCCGACTTTTCGTCGTCACTCTTTGAAGGATCCTCGCCCTTCGGCGGCAGTTTGAGATCAGCCGCATCGACAGAGACAATCTGCTTTTTCTGGAACTCACGCAGATGCGAAAGGATGAATTCGTCTGCCGGGTCCGTCAGAATCAGGACTTCCAGATTGCGTGACCGGAAGACTTCCAGATTTGGATCGCGCATGACGGCATCAGGATCAGTCCCGCACGCGAAATAGATCTGCTCCTGTCCGTCTTTTGCGCGGCTGCAGTAGTCTTCCAGCGAGACCATTTCCGGTGTCTGCATGGAATGCGTCGATCCGAAGCGCAACAGCTTTGCGATGCGATCACGATTTTCGTAATCCGATGAAATGCCTTCCCGGAGGATGACGCCGAATTCTCGATAGAAGCCAACGTAAGCATCCTTCTGCTCTTCGGCAAACGTATCGAAGTGATCCAGAACTTTCTTTGTGATCACACGCTGCATTTTACGGAAGACGGTGTTGTCCTGCAGAGCCTCGCGCGACACGTTCAGCGGCAGATCTGCAGAATCTACAATACCTCGCAGAAACCGCAGATAGTCCGGGAGCAGGTCACGGTTGTCGTTCTGAACCAAAATTCGTTTTGCACACAAATGCAGCCCGTGGTCGGAGCGACCAAATCCCATCTTTTCCAGATTCTGATCCGGGCAATACAGAATGCTGTAAAATTGAAACGGTGAATCGGCGGCCAGATGCAGATGCCACAATGGTTTCTGGCCTGGGAAGTGAGTCAGGTACCCGTAGAAGTTTTCGTACTGTTCGTCAGTGACCGTGTTCTTCGGTTCGACCCAGATCGGAGGCTGGTTATTGATGTGCTCCGATTCCAGATAAATTGCATGCGGCACGAACGTTGAATACTTGCGCAGGATGTGCCTGAGTCGAACGGACTCGGTGAACTCCTCCATGCCGTCTTTCAGATGCAGACGAATACTGGTGCCGCGTTCGACAGGTTCGGACACGTCGCTGATCGTGAATGTTCCGTCGCCAGTCGATTCCCAGCGCCACCCGGTGTCTTCGGCAGAGCTGCGAGTCACGACTTCGACGCGATCCGCCAGCATGAACGCCGAATAGAATCCAACTCCGAACTGACCGATGAGCGACAGGTCGGCCGCTTTGTCTCCGGTCTGCTGGACCTTCTTCAGGAAGTCGAGCGAGCCGCTGCGAGCAATCGTACCAAGGTTGCTCACGAGTTCATCATGCGTCATTCCAATCCCGTTGTCGCGAATTGTCAGAACGCGATTTTCCTTGTCGGGTTCGATCGAGATTCGAAGGTCATCGGTCTTCGCGTTCTGACCGGAAGTCAGCGAGACATACCGAAATTTGTCGAGCGCGTCGGAAGCGTTTGACACAAGTTCCCGAATCGTGATTTCGCGGTTCTGATACAGCGAATGAGACAACAAGTGCAATAACTGGCTGATCTCAGCCTGAAACGAAAACTTTTCTTTGTCGGTCTGGACGGTCATTACTTACCTTTCGAAATCTCTGACACTGCCAATTCCTGCATTCTCGACGATTGCCGTTTCGGCCGTGCAAATCGCATTCCCGCCCCTTCGGCAGAACTGAAAATCTTCGTGCCGCAGGGAGAATACGATCGGTGCTCGCACGTTGCAAATGCACTCGGTGCGTCAGTCCATCAATGAAGCCGTATTTTCCGGGATGCCGATCCAGATTCCATGCTAAATCAAAAGCGTTCCGCGAAGCCAGCCTCCCGCATAATCTGCCAGTTTGCGAGCCGTCAGGAATCTCCTGCCGCCTTGCGCTCGTATGACGAGACACAATCCAAGGCCAACATTGCCTCAGGGCTTACCTCGTCTTGACCCCTCGTCGCATGAGCGCCAGATTCCATCAGTTTCGCCTGCACGCAGGTGAACTCTGTGTCCCGGCAAAGCGTCAAGGAGAAATTATGTTTCTCATTCTGCGGCCACTCCGGCTGCTATTCAAGGCCCTGGTGATTGAATCCACACCGACTCAGATGTCATACGGTCTGGCGCTGGGTGTGCTGATGGGAATTGTCCCCAAAGGCAATCTGCTGGCGATTGCCCTGGGTTTCTGTATCGCTGCCACACGAGTCAATCTGGCGATTACGGCCTGCGCTGCAGTCGTATTGACGTTTGCGTCTTCAGCGTTTGACTCAACCTTTGATGAAGTTGGCGCGTACGTGCTGAATCAGCCTGCACTGCGCGGATTCTGGGAAGCCGTTTACGACACGCCTATGATGCCGTGGACCGACTTCAACAATTCAATTGTCATGGGCAGTTTCATTTGCGGCCTGCTGCTGATTTGGCCCGTGCATCGCGTGAGTCACCCCGTCTTTCAGAAGTACTCAGAAAAGCTCGCACGCCACCTTCGCCACTGGTGGATCACAAAGTTCCTGCTGGGTGCCGAATGGGCTGATCGCTTTGGCACGATTGAAGTCTGAGCCCCCGGCCCTGAGAATCTGAAACAATCGTCCCTTGATCATCGAGACAATGCATGCGATGGACTTACATCATTCCTCGGCTGATCATTGTTGGTCTGGTTTGGGGATTTCTGAGTTACGGCGTGGATCCGCTGCTGTGTTATTCAACCGTGCAGTCGTTGCAGTCTGTCACCGGCGCCAAAGTGGATGTAGCGGAACTGAAAACGACGTACTTTCCACCGTCGTTCACGATTCAGGGCATGTCGCTGGCCAGTGTCGGCCGAACCGGAAAGAACATGGTCGAATTCGACGAACTGCATGTCAAATTCGAATCACATTCGCTGTCACATCGGCGTTTCATCATCGAAGAAGGTCACATCGACGGCCTGCGATTTGATACCCCACGCAGCGACGATGGCCAACTGGAGCTCACAGATGAGCCTGAGGAGACGGAACCGTCCTGGGTTACGGAGAAGTTGACTGAGCTTGGCGACGAATGGTTGTCCAGTCTGGAAGGGCAGATTAAATCACAACTGGACCCGAACAACCTGGAAACGTACCGCGTCGGGACCGGCATTTACGAAAAATGGGATGTGCGCTTCGAGGAACTGGTTGCACAGGCACAGGGCCTGGAACCTCGTGCCAAAGCACTCAAACGGGATTTTGACAATGCAAAGAAAGGCGACACACTGCAGCAGATTGAGCAGTATCTCACCGTTGCCGAGGAAGCGGAACTTCTCGTGCGCGACGCACAGATATTTCGTGATGAGTTGACAGGCATCGTCCCTGAGGTGCGAGCAGACTTTCAATTGCTCAACAGCGCACGAATGCGGGACCAGGAAAAAGTCAAACACACACTTGAGTTGCTCAAACCTGACCCACGCCGGATTTCTCAGGCACTGCTTGGCAGGACGATGTACGTGCGCTGCAGGAAATTCTGACGTGGGTCGAGACGATTCGCGATTACCAGCATGGACTCCATGAACAGATTCGTACGCCACGCCACTCGGGCCGCAACTTTGAATTCCGGGCGACTAATCCTTCGCCTGATTTCCTTTTAAAAAATCTGCGAATGACAGGGACAGTTTCCATCAGCAGGGAATCTGTCCCGTTCAAAGCGTTGCTGACCGACGTGACAGAAGATCCAGTACTGCTGGGGCGCCCGTGCGTGATGTCGCTCGTCGCCGCCGGGTCACGGCCACTGCAGTTAAAGGTCATCTACGATGCCACACAGGATATTCCTGTGACAGAAATGTTGGCGAACTTCCGCGATACAAACTCCATTCCCCTGCGTGCCGGAAAGACTGAAAAAGCCTGTCTGCAGGCAGTCCTGAACGACGTCACGTGGCAAAGTCGACTGGTCATTGTAGAAAACCAGATTCAAGGTCAACTGGTACTGGATTCACGGCTGAATCACCTGGAATTTTCTGCCAGCGAAGATGTGCGGCCAGAGATTATCGAAGCCGCCAACGATGTGTTTGCCAGTCTGCAAACACTGAATGCGACAGTGGAGATTTCCGGTACACTGCGACAGCCCGACATCGAAATGCATTCCGATGTTGGCGAACAGGTGGCATCCGGTGTGAAAGCTGCGTTTACGCATCAGTTGGGAGTCGCCAAAGAAAAACTAATGGCGGAGGTCACTGACTTCGCGGATGAACAGTTTCAGACACTCAAGAATCGTTTCGCTGCGGAGTACGGCCAGCTCGAGCGAGACAATAAAGAGCTGATCGAGAAAGTTTCGGAAGTTCAGACACTGGTCGCTAGTCTGCGGTCAGGCAGGATGGATGCGAGGAGTCTGGCAAAACAGGTCTCCAGTTCCAGCCTGATCAAAGAAAAGGATCGCGAGAAATTCAACGATGCAATGGAGAAAGTCGATTCTGCTTTCAGCGGACGACTTCCTGACGACCTGCAGGACAGGATCCCGAAGCTGCCAGGCAATTTGCCCCTGCAACCTGGCCTGTTACCGAATCCGTTGGGCAGCCAGCCTTTTCAGACTGGAAGTTTTCGGTCATTGCTGCCAACTCGACCAAAGCCCCCGTTGACCGACTTGAACTCGAAGCCGTGAACGTGCCAAAATAGATCGGGAGTTCGATTCCGCTTATCAAACCTTCCGCGGAGACCGACGATTGCATATCCTTCTCGTTGAAGATGATACCATGGTACAGCAGGTCTGTCAGGGAATGCTGCGCGTGCTTGATCATTCATCAACTGCCGTAAGTAACGCGATTGATGCGGTCGAACGCCTGACCGCGACGCCTCAGGAGTTCGACCTGGTGATTCTCGACAATGGCCTGCCGGGACTGAGCGGCATGGAATTGTTCTCCATTCTGCGTGAATGGAACATCTCGATTCCCGTAATTCTTATCTCCGGAATCAGGCCGCAACTGGAAGCCGATGGCGTGATAGAAGAGCCATCGCACTTTCAATTCCTCGCCAAGCCGTTCACGATCGCTGACCTGCAATCCGCTCTTGAACGCAGCCGCAGCCGGACATAGCGTATGAGTTTGTACCGCGCGCGGTTGAGGATGGCATATTCGCTTGACCGCGTGGGCGACGCCCCGCTCGTGGGAGTCCATCCGGCGGGACGCTGCTCGCGCGGCCCGCTGGGCACGCGGCTAAACGAGCCAATGCCAACCGCGTGTGGTATAAATCGTTGAGGAGCAAGAATACGTGCCGCTCATTTCGCGGGTAGTTTTGCAACTTCGATACTCAGATCTTTCAGCTGACGAGCATCCACCGGAGCCGGAGCACCTGTGAGTATGTCGGCGGCTTTCTGAGTCTTCGGAAAAGCAATCACATCACGGATGTTGTCGTCGCCTGCCAGCAGCATGACCCAGCGATCCAGTCCCAGTGCGATTCCGGCATGTGGCGGCGCGCCGTAACGGAGGGCTTCCAGCAGAAAGCCGAAACGCATTTCCGCTTCCTCGGGATTGATCTTCAAAAGATCAAACACCAGCTGCTGCATTTCGGAATCGTGAATACGCACGCTGCCACTGGCAGCTTCATATCCGTTGACAACAAGGTCATAACTATCCGCGCGGACCTTGCCGGGATCGGACTTCATGAACTCCGCATCTTCCGGATTCGGCTGACAGAACGGATGGTGTTCTGCGTCAAAGCGGTTTTCTTCGGCGTTCCATGTCACGAGTGGAAAGTCCAGAATCCACTGGCACTGGAACTGTGACGGATCGTAAAGGTTGAGTTCTTTGCCAAGGCGATTTCGTAATGCCGCGAGCGCTGAGTTAGTCACCTTCGGGGTATCCGCAACGAACAGCAGCAGGTCGCCGTCCTTGCCATCCATGCGAGTCAGAATTTCTCGCTGCTGTTCTTCGGTAAAGAACTTAACGATCGTCGATTCGAGTTTGTCGCCGACGACCTTCATGTACGCAAGGCCTTTGGCACCGAAGTCGCCCACGAAATTCTTCAGATCCACATCCAGCAAACGTCGGCTGTATTTTTCGGCCGCACCCTTCGCATTGATTCCACGAACGCGGCCACCGGAACTCATCACACCCTTAAACACGCCGAAATCGCACACAGCGGCCACAGAGCCAATGTCCACGATTTCGAGGCCAAATCGCAGGTCCGGCTTGTCGCTGCCGTATCGTTCCATCACGTCGCGATACGTGTAGCGTGGCAGCGGAAGCTGGATCTCGACGCCCCGCACTTTTTTCATTACATGCGCAATGAGTCCGTCAATCGTATTCAGGATATCGTCGCGTTCGACAAACGCCATCTCGACGTCGATCTGAGTGAACTCATGCTGCCGATCGGCTCTCAGGTCTTCATCTCGAAAGCAGCGCGCGATCTGGTAATATCGATCGAATCCGGCAACCATCAGAATCTGTTTGTAGATCTGCGGCGACTGGGGCAGCGCGTAAAAGCTGCCAGGATGCACTCGGCTTGGTACAAGATAGTCGCGTGCGCCTTCCGGAGTACTGCGTCCCAGCATTGGCGTTTCGATTTCCAGAAACTCACGCGTGTTGAAGTACTCACGGACAGCCTGCACGAGCTGGTGACGAAGGATGATGCTCTTCTGCAATTCCGGACGACGCAGATCGACAAAGCGATACTTCAATCTCAGCTCTTCGTTGGGAAGTTCACCGCCTTCGATTTCAAATGGCGGCGTCTTGCTCTTTGACAGCACGGTGAGTTGCTGTGCGCGAATTTCGATTTCGCCGGTGGTGAGTTTGGAATTGACCAAACCGTCGCCCCGGTAACACACCTCTCCGACAACTTTGATGACATCTTCCCGACGCAGCTTGCGGGCGACACCGTCGATCCTGGTGTCATCATCGGTGTAAAACACGATTTGCGTCTTGCCGTAGCGGTCCCGCATATCGACAAAGACCAGTTCTTTGCCTTGTTCACGATAACTATTGACCCAGCCGCACAATATGACAGTCTGGCCAGCGTGTTCACGCCGAAGTTCTCCGCAGGTATGAGTTCTATGCACAGCGATGGGGTCCGAAAAACAGGGCCGAAAGGTGACAACGAAAGCGTCGGGAGTATAGAAGCCCGGCATTCTGTCTGAAAGAAAGGATCCCGCAAACCCGGTCCAATTCTGAATTCGCGGTAGTTTCCCTGCGTTGAGACTGTCGCCGAAGTCGCAAATCCAGTTCGGAACGGAGTTCTGAGTTGATTGCCCATTGCATCTAAAGCGGAGCTTTGATGAAATGCCTTCCGCCAGTCACTGCAGGTCCTTTCTGCCGGAAAGGACTTCGCGGCGAGCCGCGACCAGGGACCAAAATCAGATGAAGAATCAGCAACCAGTCGCCGTGGAGCGGACGTCCGCTCCAAATGCGGTTCGCCTCACGGCGAAAGTCCAGCCCGGCAGGCTGGACCTCACTTTAGAATCTTAAGAGAGTCGTGTGCACCATGGATCCGGAATTTCGAGCTGAGTGTAAGGAATTGCTGAAGCGTATCGTTCATCTTCGAGACTGTCTTTGACTTGCCAGCCAAGACAGCTCGCATCGCAGAAATTAACGACAAAATGGCTGGCACCGATTTCTGGAACAACCAGGAACGCGCCCGGCAGCAAACCGACGAACTCAGAAAACTCAAGACGACTGCAGGCCCACTGCAAAAACTTGTGAATGGCAGTGAAGACCTGCAAGTGCTGATGGAATTCGCTGAAGAAGACGATTCGGGCGAAAGCGAAGCGGAATTAAAGGCCACGGTCGAACGGCTGACGGCTGAAATTGAACGCGTTGAACTTCAGGTCACGATGTCCAACCCCGCAGACTCCTGCGCGGCTTATCTTACGGTGCAGGCGGGCGAAGGCGGCACAGATTCTGCCGACTGGGCGCAGATGCTGCTGCGAATGTACATCCGGTGGGGAGAACGCAGGGGCTTTAAGGTCGAAGAGATCGACATTTCTCCCGCGGAAGAAGCTGGTATTCGCAACGCGACGATTCTCATCACAGGCGAATATGTCTACGGATACCTCCGCGGCGAAATCGGCAATCATCGACTCATTCGCATCAGCCCGTTTGATTCCGCCGGTCGTCGGCACACGGCATTTGCGGCAGTGGATGTCGTGCCTGACATCGAAGACGAAATCGAAATCGATATTAAATGGGACAAGGATATTAAGGAAGACACGTACCGGTCGAGCGGAGCAGGCGGGCAGCACATCAATAAGACGGATTCGGCGGTCCGACTGACGCACCTTCCGACGGGCGTGGTCGCGGCGTGTCAGAACGAACGCAGTCAGCATAAGAACCGCGCGACGGCCCGTAAGATGCTCACAGCCAAGCTCTACCAGATCGAAATCGATAAACGCGAAGCCGAGGTCTCCGCGCGGCATGGTGAAAAAACAAAAATCGGTTTCGGCGGCCAGACGGTGCGCAACTATGTGCTGCATCCGGATCAGTTCGTCAAGGATGCCCGTACCGGCACAAAGGTCGGTAATCCTCAACCGGTGCTCGATGGCGATCTGGATCTGTTTCTGGAATCGTATCTTCGCTGGACACTGGCCGGCTTGTCGACAGCAGAAGAACGCATGTAGACGGCCGCTGGCGAGCGGCAGGGCGTCAGCCCTCCGTGTGATTGGCTGGGATCAATCCGATTGCTGGGGACGGTTTGGCTCATCCGGCTGTTGCCTGTTCCAGAATAAACGAGCCGGAATCGCCAGCGGCACTGAAGGGGCTGCCGCCGTGCCCGACGACTTGAATGCAGCCGTCAAACGTTCCCATCAACGGAGCTGTCAACGTCCCGTAATTCACGCGAACACCATTGAGGCGTATTGCGGTAACGCGACTTGCCGTGACCCCGGTCGTGCGACTGGATTTTGTCACTGTCATGCCGGGGAGGGGAGCCTTCAGTGTTGGTGTGTAGTTCGAAATCCGCGGTAAGCCAGTTCTGGCGAATCGATTGCGACAGTTCGAATTTTTACTACTGCCCAATGGTGTGCTAAATGTCGCCCCGCTTCAATGGGCGCTTCCGCACCGGCGGAATGCTCATGCGTTCCTTCGTCTGGCTCGGCAGCGCCGACACAATCTCCGGCTGTTTAATCATCTCGCGGAGGAACGTCGGGTCAGCTTCCAGGATAATCGATTCTGCGTTCTGCAGGATGTTGGTTCGCTTCGCCGCGTGCCCCACCGTTTCTGCCACGCGGTCGAGTACTCGGCGGGCCAACACGCCGAAGTCGCCTCCGCGGGTCGCACCCGTGGCGGGCCGCAACTGCACGACAGCCCGCACCAGGGAATCGCCAGCGAGCGCCAATTGTTCGATCAATTCATGATTAGGAGTCATTACTAGCCTCGGACAACTATTATCCGCCTGCACGAGCAGGAAATCAAGGTCGATCGCAGAAAGGCTATTTAATTTGCGGGCAGGAGTGCCCAGTCCGCGCGGCGAATGCCCGCGGGTCCGAGACGGAATTCTGAGAATCCTACTTCTTCTTCACGTTTTTGACGGCGGCCTTCTTTGCCTTCTGTGGAGCCTTCTTGGCGGCCTTCTTCGATGCCTTCGGCGATTTCTTTTTTGCCGCCTTCTTCAAGGACGCGGGCGAAGCCGGCGCAGTTCCGCAACTCACGGCGGCTCGCAATTCCGCCAGCGCGGCCACCGCGTCCGGCACGCCGCGATTCTGCCGGGAGTCGGGCTCGTTCGGCAATTTTTGGCAGGAGGTGAAAATTGCCTGCTCGACCTGGTCAACCGTCGCGGCGGGGACCGCGCTCCACAAGAGGGCGGCCAAGCCCGCGATGTGCGGCGTCGCCATCGACGAGCCGTCCATCTCCTGAAATCCGCCGCCCGGCATCGCGCTGATCACCTCGACGCCCGGCGCAACCACGTCCGGCACCAGCCACGTTGTGAACTGCCGACTCGACGAAAAATTGGGGACGCTATTGTCCTCGGCCGACGCGCCGACGCTCAGTGCTTCGTCATAATTTCCCGGCGAGCGGCTGGTCCCGGGTCCTTCGTTCCCGACGGCGAACACCGGCAGAATTCCCTTTTGCCGCAGCAATTGCGTGAGCGGCAGAAAGTCGTTGTGAAAGCCCCGCAGTCCTAATGACATGTTCAGAATTCTGGCGCCCTGTCCGATGGCCCAATCCATGCCGGCCAGCACGCGGGCGATGACATCGCCCCCTTCGATGACGATGGCGCTGGCCAACATCGCCGCGGGCGCAACGCCGATTTCATGCCCGCCGCCGGGACGCCCCGCAATGGTGCCGGCCGTGTGCGTGCCGTGATCGGCGGTATCGTGCGCGGCGGGCACCGGTGTCACCTCGAAGCCGAAATCATCAATCTCGGTGAAGGCATGAATCGCATTTTTGAGGGCGGGATGTTTGCCATCGACGCCGGTATCCAGATGCCCCACGATGACACCTCCGCCCTCGATGCCTTGCTGGTGCAGCTTGTCGGCCTTTAAGCGTTTGATGCCCCACGTCTTCTGATTCGCGACTGCGGCCGACGTGGCCGCCGGTCCCACTCGCACGGGTCGAATCAAACTCAATCGAGGGGCGAGTAGCACATCCTGGACGCCTTGATCCAGGCTAAGCGACTTCAAACCAGTCTTATCCACGCTGCCGAGCATGACGCCCAGATTGGGATAGATCCGCGCTTGCGGCGTAGGGTTATTTGTCGCCGCCGCGCTGCGAAACCATTTGGCCCCGGCCGACTTGGAGCCTGCAATCCCGCGAGATGCGGCCATGGCGACGGCTTGAGTCGATTCGCCGAAACGAAACTGGGCAGCGACCTGCGCGACAACCCTGGAGGAAAGAAGCATCCGCGACCGCGAAGCGGTCACGGGAATGGCGGCAGCCAGCGCCGCGCTCGGCGCGGCACTCGCGGCGGCGCCTGTTTGCACGAACGGCTTTAATACCACGATGACCTGCGCGGTTCCGACGGCGTTAATCTCCTCTTCAATTGAATTGCTAATCATAAAGGTTGGCTCCGATAAGGGAGGATAGTGATACGGGAGTATTCCAAGGAGAATGTAACGGACGTCGGTAGCATTAGCAATCTCCCACTTACTCATATGTAAGAGTTGCAATTAATGCCTCCTTACTGACGACGACTCCAAGTCACCCGCACCAAGGCGTAAGAGGTGGCGACCTGACATTCAGCTCTGGCTGCTTTTCGCCCGTGTTCCCGCTGAATCCGTGCACAAGATAAACGTGGTACGTACGGCGATAAATAGCGGGTGATACACCGACCGAACATGCATCTACAGAAAATCAGTAATGATCGTGTCTGCGATCAGCAGACCTTCAGTGGTGAGCGAAACATAATCGGCTTGCTGCGTCAGGAAGCCATCATCCAGATGCCGTTGAAGTGCAGTACCGGCGAGTTCCGCGAAACGCAGTCCAAAGCGTTGTTCAAACGCAGGCATGTGCAGGCCCTGACGCATACGGAGTGCCAGCATGATGGCTTCGCGGGCTTTTTCTTCGTTCGTCAGCTCTTCGGAATCTTCCACCGCCGATTCACTCTGCTGCCAGGCTTTCAGCCAGCGGACAACGCTGCGGGAGTTCGTGCGCCGTACACCATCCAGATAACTGGCAGCTCCTGGGCCGAACGCGAAGTATTCATCAGCATTCCAGTAGACCATGTTATGCCGACACTCGAAATCAGGCTGAGCAAAATTTGAAACTTCGTAATGCCGCAGGCCCGCGCCTGTCAGATGCGAGATCGCGTCAAGATACATCTGTCGTTCAAGTTCGTCAGGAGTTCTCTTCAGCTGGCCATGCTGTTCGCGGCGAAAGAACGGCGTGTCTTTTTCAAAGGTCAGGCCATAGGTTGAAACGTGCCTGACTGGCAGTGATGTCGCGACTTCAAGCGTTTGCCGCCACGACACAGCCGTTTGTCCAGGAACTCCGAAAATCAGATCCAGACTGACATTGGAGATCCATTGCTGACAGCGTTGCACGGTCTCAATGGCCTGAGCACCCGTGTGAGTACGTTCCAGTGTCTTGAGTACCGCATCGTCAAACGACTGCACGCCCAGACTCAACCGATTCACACCATGTTCTTTCAACACGTCCAGGCGTTCGGTGTCGAGTCCATCCGGATTGGCTTCGACAGAAATCTCCGCATTCGCAGTCGGGCGAAAGTGCTGCCGAATCAGTGCAAAGAGTGTCCGCAACGAATCCGGCGACAAATGCGTGGGTGTACCACCGCCGACAAAAATTGTATCGACCTCCACAACATCGCCGACGATCCGCCGATGGGCCTGCAACTCATTGTCCAGCGCCTGCAGGTACTGCGGAATCAAATGATCACGATTTGCAACCAGCGCGAAGTCACAGTAGCCGCAGTGATGCAGACAAAACGGCACATGAAGATAGACCGCTCGAGCAATAGCGGATGATCGTTTCATACGTTCGTCAGTGACCAAAGTCATTGTTCTCGCGTGAAGTTCGCTGATCGTCTTGTCATTTTCGTTCATTCCCGAACACTAACAAACACGCCAGAGTCACGACAGTGACCGTCTCGGCGGGCTGTCCGTTACACCTCGAACATCAGCCACTCGGCGCTGAAAAATGCAGGTCGGATTTTCCAAAAAGGACTCACTGTCGGGTCACAAGCAAGGTTAAGATCACTGCGAGCATGCCAATATAAGACGCACATCTCAGAAATCCCGGTCGCTCAACATGTTCATTCACCAGCATTCACTGCGGCACCTGTTGCGACCTGAACATTATTGTTCCGAGCAGCACTTTCAACTGGAACTGGAGAAACTGTTTCGACCCGCCTGGCAGTTCGTCGCGGCGAAATCGGAACTGCCGAAGGATGGTGATTTTCTGACGCTCGACCTGTTTGGTCGTCCCATCCTGCTCCGGAATTCCGGCGGACGATTTCTGGCGTACGAAAATATCTGTTCGCATCGGCACTGTCTGCTGACGGATGACCACTGCGGAAATCAGCCGAAGCTGAAGTGTCAGTATCATGGCTGGGAATACGACGACGACGGACGCACGGCGAAAATCCCCGAAGCCAAATGTTTTCGTCCCTGGGATCGCGACAATTCTCGGCTGAACATGTTTCGACTGGAGTCCTGTGGCGATCTGCTGTTCGTTTCGCTCGAACAAGATGTACCAGCTCTGCGGACTGGCTGAGTCCGTTCTATGAAGAAACAGAACTCGCATTTTCATCGCCAATGTGGAAGATGGCATACGTCTGGGAATACGACTGCGATTCGAACTGGAAAGTTCCGGCAGAGAATACGCTTGAGTCGTATCACGTCACGGCACTCCATCAGAGATTTTTCGGCGACATCCTGCCGCCTGAACAGAACGTCCAGCATCTGCTGGATCAGCGTTACACCGGGTTGACGTTTGATGCGACGTCAAAGATGGAACAACTGCAGGCTCGATTGAATCGCTGGCTGGGGAGCGAACCGACATCAAAATATCTGCACCGACACATTTACCCGAATACGATGCTGGTCTCGACAGATACGATCAACTATGCCCTGATGTACATGCCGACGTCGCCCACAACCGTGCGGATTCGCATGCGGTTTTTTGCCATCCGGGGAACTCGGCGCGGACTCATTGCCAGTCTGATTTCCTGGCTGGCATGGCGATTTGCAAAGTCGAAAACTCTGCAGGTTCACAATGAGGATCGCGCCGTGTATGCATCCCAGCAGAAGGGCCTTGAGCGAAGTCGGCATTCGGGTGTCATCGGGTCTCGCGAAGAACGGATTTACTTCTTTCAAAAGTACATTCTGGAAGCACTCGGTCTGCCCATTCCTGCCGATCCGGCGAAAGTGGGCCTGATGAATGCACCTGAAACCTCACTGGCCACGGAAAAATCACCATGAACCTGCCGCCTGGCGCGTTTCAATACCTGCTGATCGGTCAGGCCATCATTCCGTTCTTCATCAACATTGTTGTGAATGTGATCCTCGGTGCGTTGACGTTTGGGGGGCACGAGTCAGTTTCAACGTGGGCGATAGACAAAGGCGCGGCCGCGGATTCGATCGGAACCTGCTTCTTTCTGCCGTTTATCACGTGCCTGATCGCCACGCCAATCGTGAGGTATCAGGTAGCTCACGGTGTTGCCAGCCGCATACCGCCGACCGACACGCCACGCTGGGCGCGAATGTTGAACGGTCCTGTCATACTCCGCGCAGCAAAATTCGGACTCGCCGGGCTCCTGCTGCTCGCGGGTCCGGTGTACGCTGCTTATGGCTTATTCGCGGGAGAGTCGATTGAAACCGTCCGCTTTATCGCGATCAAAGCACTCTTCGCCGGCGTGTTCGGAATCTTCGCCACGCCCCTGATTGCATTCGTGGCAATATGCGATCCGTCTGCCAGTCCGAAACCGCGATCAACATAGACCTGAAAGAGGTAGCCAGTTCTTCATGCGGGCTGATAGTTCCGCAAGCGGAACGGACTTCATGCCACTTGCCTCGCTGCAGATCGGGCGAGAGGTACTCTGGCTTATTGACTTTCGGTCGTCGCTCTCACGGCTGACTCGGTAACGGGCGCGATTGATTCTGCGGGTACCAGCAGGGTTCTCTTTTGGTCCCCTTGCAGGAGCAGAATCGGACGCAGGTTGTCGAGCATCGAGAGGATCGCGCCTGGTTCACCCGATCGACCAGAAATTGAGAGACCAGATTTTTCGGGACGAGCAAAGATCTGAATGATCCCACTGTTTTCCGGTCCGACAATTGCGAACTGTGGTTGTTCGGATTCTGTGCGGAGCCGCACTCCGAAGTCTCCAATTTCATCGCTGACATCAATTCCAAACTGATTGCCAGTTTGTCCGAGAATAACTTTCCCGTAGCCTCGGCCATCCTGAATCTGAAGCATGACGGCACCACGACGTTCGGCAATGCGAATCAGTGGTCTGCCGAGATCATCTCGCAACGTGATCTCAGGATGTCCGTCAGGGAGTAGAGAGAAACGGGCGCGAGCAATACCAGTGGCGTCAAACAATGAAAGATCAGTGCTGCCGTGACTGGTCGACAGTAACGCCCGGGTATTGTCGAGATCGTCGATCAGCGTCAGGCGTCGTGTACGAATTTCCGTAAACCCGGTACTTGGCTGCATATTTGGATCAAATGAGAATTCGTCATCTTCTTTCCGTGACGGCAATGGTTCCCTGGCATCAGGCTGAGTTTTATCGCTGTGCCCGGGACGGGTATAACCTGCGGTTCGGACCACAGATTTCACCTGCGACTTGTTCGGACTTGGCACCAATTGAAAGGCTTTATCATCCCCTGAAGTTTGAATGGATGCGTTCTCATCCTCCACACGAACCTGAACACGGCCATCCTCTTCAAAGATGCGAACAAGTGGTTCTCCGGTCTTGGTCAGCACTGAGATATCGGGACGACCGTCGCTGTTCACGGCAAGACGCGCGATGGCCGAACCGTCCGAGTCAAACAGGGACAGGGACAGATCGTCCTTGTTGGTGCTGATCATCCCGCGGGACACGCGATTCTCATCACACAGCACAAATCGCCGTGCAGTGACTGCGTCGTTTCCCTGAGTCTTCAGGACGGCAAAACTCAGAACAAACAACACGCCACAGATTCCTGCCAACGCGCACAACTGCACGCGCAGCCTGCGCTCCAGCGTTGCGATACGGCCCGTCGTGGAGGGCGAATCAGGAGGGGACTCTTGCACAAACAGAATCCAGATTAAAAATGACATCAGGGAAGACTGCGTGACCGTACCAAGGTGTGATAATGCGGAACAGTCGAATTCTGAGGATTGGTGAACAAGATCCGACGTCCTCCGAAGCTCGTGTTGTCAGAAGTCACCAATGCGGCAATTTTTCCTTGGCACCGGCAGTATCTGCGGGAAGACTATAGAAGGGTAATCAATAGGTCGCGAATGTCCGTTGGCGATGAATCCAATGGGCTGTTTGATGTCGTTCCGGAATCTCTTGGAGTGAATTCATGAAAACACTGCTTTTGTCAGCCGTGGTGGCAGTTTGCCTGGTCACAAATCTTGACGCCTGTGACAAATGTAAAAAGTCGCGAATCGCAACCGCAGGAACTGCTTCAGTCGCCGCTGCATCTGTAGTGCCCGATGGAGAATACTACTACACATACATGCCAGCAGTATCGTACGCTCCGGCCGCAAGCTATTACGCGCCCGCAGCCGGTTATTATTCGCCTGCAACAAGCTACTACGCTCCAGCAGCGAGCTACGTTCCTGCTGGCTCTTACTACTCATCAGCAGCGTATGGATACGCACCCGCTGGCTACGGCTCCAATTACGTACCGGCCGGATGGTTCCAAAATGCCTTCGGACTGCTCGATACCGGAGTTGGGGTCGTTCGGGACAATGCTTGTCCCGCCTGCCGCGCCCTTGGTTGCTGCAACACTTCAGGAGGTGGATCGGACCCAGGAGTTGATGCAACAACCTCTCTCATTACTCGTGTGAAGGACGACCTGTCACAGTTGAAGGCACTGAAGAAAGAACTTGACGAATTCGGTGATCTTTTCAATAAGAAAGCTGAATCGCCGGCACCCGAACCCGCTCCGGGGGCTTCTGCCGATTTTTCCTCTGAACCCGAAATGCACTTGGCCCGACTCGATCGGATTCGCACGGGTGTGGAAAAGTCGTTAGATCGTAAATATCTTGAAAACGTGGCCATAATCACGCGGAACGACAACCAGCCAAAATGACCATTCTGTGTCAGTCGTACTGGTTTTGTCATCTTGAGCATTGGCTCCCGATGCATGGGTGGTAGAGTCCGGTATTGACTTGTATGGCCAATTTGGTCCGGACACGAGGGGAATTGCGGATTTGTGACGCCAGAAATTGCGATCAAAGAACAAGGGTCCTCATCTTATTGATGAAGGCTGGTTAACATCGCTTTCTTGGTCGCGTCACGAGGACGGATTCAATGCAACGGATTATTTGTTCTTTCACTGTGGTTTTATGGTTGATTTCTGCACTGCCTGTAACAGCTGAGGCTCAGTGCGCTGTTCCCCCAACTTGTAACGCACCAGATGACTACTGTCCCCCAACCTGCGGCGCACCGGATGGCTGTTCCAGCTATAACTCCCCGTCGTGTGATGCACCAGTTGGATGCAACAGTTCATCCTGCTATTCCGCTCAAAATTGCAATACATGTACTCATTCCGGCGGCGGTCCCAGCCGACTCTTCGGCGGCATTAAGCTGTTGAACTTCACAAAAATTTCGGTCGATAACAAAGAGCGATGCTGCCGTGGAAGCCGTGGTGACAGCCCGTCGACGGCGGGAAATGCGGATCCTCAGCCAGCGGGAACTCCAACGTTCGCATATGCTCCTGTTCCTATCACAATGATGGCCTACCAGCCGGTCATGATGCAGCCGACATACGCAATGGCTGCTCCTGCGCCAGGTCCAGCCTATGTTGCCGGTCGCCGAGAACGGGAAACAGACGACTGCAACCTGCGTGACGTGTGCGACAAGTTGAAGGAGCTGGAAGAACAGCTTGCAAGTTTGAAGGCGACTGCCGCCAAGATGGATTCTCAGGAATCCCGAATTGCGGCCCTGGAAACTGCCGTCAAGGATATTGACGAAGCCAACAAGAAGCAGACGGACATCCTTGAGAAGCTTGCCACAGCACTAAACGTTCCGCCCGTGCCGACAGTTACGCCGACACCGTAACATACGCCTCAGACAGGAATTCTGAATAACAACGCTCAGTACTGAACCGTACTGAGCGTTGTTCATTTCGATGACGTTTGTTTAAGCTTGAATTCCAGTAAAGGCGTCTTCTTTCTTCCCTTCGCCTTTTGAACATCAGGCGGGACTTGTAAGGATCGCAGTTCATTCCGGTGATAATTCTCATTATCAGCGGTCACGAACAATCGTTCCTCTGGACCTACCGCCGCGCCTTCGAAGTTTGTGTCATACTGCTCGGAGTTTTGAAGCGCCGCAGCGGTTAAGTCGCAAACGTTCTCAAGCGACTTTCCGTCGAAGTTGAGTCGCACAACTTTGTAATCGGGTTTCGTCTGCGGTTGGATACCTTTTCGAGTTTTCAATGCGTACAGATTGCCTTGGTACTCAAACAACTCAGAAAGTCGATACAGATTATCTCGCTGGGCAACCAGAAAGTCCTTCGGGATGGTATCGAGCGTGAAGGACACCGGCTCGCTGATAATGTGTATCTGCTGCTCTTGCTGAATGCCTTTATATACCCGCGCCACGGTCTGGTTGTCGTCGATGTCGCGTTCATCGAGCATGTAAAAGAAAGGGCCAGCGTTGCTTTGCGACTCATCGTTCGGGAAGTAATTCTGCGCCGATACGACCAAGCCTTCAATGCTGCTGTTGTCGGAAGTGTCGTCGTTGAATGTGGCATCACGCACAATTTTCTGCGGCCCGTCAATCACGGGCAATGAAGTGACCGTCACTACTGTGTCCGGCTTCAAACGGGAAACTGCGACGCTGTAGATCAAAGGGTGATCTTCGTCCGCGAGATACATCATGTCGTTGTCAATCGTGATGGCTTCGACGTCAAAATCATTCTCGCCAGCGTCATTTTTGTTAAAGCCGTCAAGTTTCACGACCTGATACTGCCCGTTGTCGGAAAGGCTGACGAGAGCAGGGAACTTCTCGCATGCCATGTAGAGCGTACCTGAATCGCCGAACGCCATTCCAGAAACTCCGACGGCCTTTTCCGGACCAAATTCGCCTGCAGACCATGCACGAAATCTTCCGGCGGTGATACCTTCGGATTCCCAGTACGACGTTGTTGTCTGCTCTGGTGGTGTCTGCTCTGGTGGTGTCTGCTCTGGTGGTGTCTGCTCTGGTGGTGTCTGCTCTGGTGTTGTCTGCTCTGGTGGTGTCTGCTCTGGTGGTGTCTGCTCTGGTGGTGTCTGCTCTGGTGGTGTCTGCTCTGGTGTTGTCTGCTCTGGTGGTGTCTGCTCTGGTGGTGTCTGCTCTGGTGGTGTCTGC
>JBBJME010000263.1:0-10263 GCA_037719765.1 Planctomycetaceae bacterium | reverse complement strand
TGCAATGATTTTCCGGGCTGCGCGCAGGCCATCGACGGCCGCTGTCACAATCCCGCCGGCGTAGCCCGCGCCTTCGCCGACAGGATACACGCCGGGCAGCATAGGGATCTCAAATGTGGCCGGATCGCGATCAATGCGGACCGGTGAGCTGCCTCGCATTTCGGGCCCGACCAGCACTGCATCCTGCAGGAATTCCCCGCGCCATTGGGCATCCATCATCGGCAGACCGGATTTCATTGCTTTCAGAATCGACGGAGGCAGCACGGCAGACAGATTCCTCGCGCGTGTGCCTCGTTCGTACGAGGAAGGAAGCTGCTCAGTCGGTGACGGCGTTCGATCGGCAAGAAAATCAGTGGCGCGCTGCACCGGAGCGCAATAGTTGCCGCCCGTCATTTCGAAAGCCAGCGATTCATACTGCCGCTGGACATGGACACCGGCCAGCGGATGACTGCTGCCAAATTCATGCGGTTCCAGTGTGACCACCAGCCCGCTGTTCGCAAATGGCGTGTCATGTCGCGAATTGCTCATGCCGTTCGAACAGTACATGTTGGGTTCAGACACACTGGGAATCACGATTCCGCCGGCACACATGCAGAAAGTGAACAAGTCCTTCTGGCCTTTGGCGATAAGTGAATAATCCGCCGCTCCGAGCAACGTCAAATAATCTGCATCGCGACCGTACTTTCGCTGATTGACAGTTTCCTGCGGCTGTTCAATTCTGAGTCCAAGCTGAAACGCTTTCTGCTTCAGTGGCAATCCGGTCTTCAGCAGCATCTCATACGTATCTCTCGCGCTGTGACCGATCGCCAGCAGACAAACGGACGTTTCAATGAAGCCGGATGATGTTTCCAGCCCCTCCAATTGGCCATTCTGAAATCTCAGACCTTCCAGACGACATCCGAATTTGTATTCTCCGCCGAGAGCCTCAATCTTGCGACGAAAATTGCGGCAGATCAGCGGGAGCTTGTTACTTCCAAGATGAGGACGATGTTCATAAACCAGCGACGGACGTCCGCCACAGTCGACGAAACTCTTCAGCACCCATTCCACATCCGGTCCGGCAATGCGACATGTTAGCTTGCCGTCGCTGAAACAGCCCGCCCCGCCTTCACCAAACAGGTAATTGTTTTCGCAGTCGTGTTCACCGCCAGAATCAAAAACACGAATCGCAGGCACTCGATCACGCACCGCCTGACCACGTTCGATGATAATCGGGCGATAGCCGTGCAGTGCGAGGAAATTGCCGGCCAGCAATCCCGCAGGTCCCGATCCGACGATGACTGGCCGATGCGGCAGCGGCTGCGTGCCGGGTTCCGGTTCTTCAAAAGCAGGGGGCAACCATGGGGCGATGTCCATGCCGTCCGCAAAGGGCATCGAATCCGCGTCTGGAAGCGACAAAGTCAGTGAATAGACAAACTCCATACGATGACGGCTGCGGGCGTCGAGACTTTTGCGCAGAATTTTCAGCGTCGAAAGTTCATCCGCAGGCAGTTCCAGACGGCGAGCCACCTCAGCAGGCAGGCTCTGTTCCGGCATTTCCACCGGCGTTCGCAGATTCGTAATTCGAAAGAGCATGGACGATCAGCATCGCACATAAAGTCCTGCGGCTGCCAAAAGCCCGAACCTCAGACCTCCGCCCGACCGCCGGGAGAACAGACAGGGTGGCGGCGAAGTCTGCAAAAGTCAACGAGCCATCTCGGCGTTTCAGTTCCGAGACGGAAGAAGCGTTACGGATTTGCGATTTCTGTACCTTGGACATTCTTGTCCGAGATCTCGCCAGAATTGTCGCCCACAGCCGCTGGACGCCCGATGCATAACACGTTTTGTTCCCACTCATTTTCCTGGGCACCGACGGACATGAATGTCCATCCTACATGTCCATCCTACATGTCCATCCTACATGTCCATTGATTTGCAACCCTGATCGCCGTCTGCCATCATGGCATCTTTGACGAAACAGACAATTTGAGACTTCCGGAGCATCACGTTGCGTCCAGCAGACAGTTTATCAATGGGGCTGGCGTTCATCGTTTTACTCCATTCTGGCAGGACGATGACGGGCACGGCTATGGCTCAGATCAACGACGATGCTCCAGCGGCGATCGTCACCTCAGACCAGACTCAGAGCGCCCCGATCGTGATCGCGCATCGCGGAGCATCGGGATATCTTCCGGAACATACGACGGAAGGCGTCGTTCTGGCGCATGCAATGCTCGCCGACTACATCGAACAGGACGTTGTTCTCAGCAAGGACAGCATTCCCGTCGTGCTGCACGATCTGACTCTTGACGATGTGGCCAATGCGGCATCTGTGTTTCCTGATCGTCAACGTGCCGATGGACACTGGTACGTCATGGACTTCACGCTGGAAGAATTGAGGACTCTCACCGTCACTGAGCGTCGTTCTCCATCGCGTCCGTGGAAAGACAAGGGGAATCGATTTCCGCTGGAATCCGGTCATTTCCACATCTCAACGCTGGCCGAACATCTGCAACTCATTCAGGGGCTCAACAAGACACGTCCAAACCAGGCCGGTGTTTACGTGGAGTTTAAAGGTCCTGCAGAACATCGCGCCGCAGGTCTGGATCTTTCGAAAGCCATTCTGGAAGTCCTGACACAGTACGGATACGACTCGGCCGACGATCACATTTACCTGCAGTGCTTCGACGAAGGGGAAGTCCGGCGTCTGCGAAAAGAACTGAAGACGCCTTTGCTGATGATTCAGTTGCTCAGTCAACCCGCAGATGCTGCGAAATTGAAATCAATCGCGGAGGTTGCGGATGGCATTGGCGTACCGCTGAACCACGTTGTCACGGGTAAAAACGAAGACGGCACTCCGCAACTCACGGAACTTGTCCGAAATGCGCATGCCAACACATTGCAAGTCCATGTCTGGACGTTTCGCACGGATGCATTGCCGGATTTTGCAGGATCCGCCCTGGAGTACCTCGAATGGCTGACCGTTGCTGCCGGCGTTGACGGAATTTTTGCGGATCAACCGGACGTCGTCGTGGATTGGCGTGCCACCCGCAGGCAGCAGGTGAATGGAGGCAATCCGTTTCGTCTGCTGAATGAACGCGGTCAGGAAAAATCACAATTGGAGAAGTGAAGTGGCCCGAATCGACTCAGTTCGAGCCACAACCCTGGCATTGCTCGCTGCGTATCGTCCCCACTACTCCGGAGGGAGTTTCGTGGCCCACTCTTCGACAGTGCTCGACGCTGATTTGCGCGGACAAACACGGGCCATTTCCTGGACTTCGTGATTCAGCAAACCCGTGATTCGCAAAAAACACCTCAACAAACAGGGCTGGCCACAAAAACTCACAAGAGTCACAAAAGTAAGAACAGGGCAGAGAGCGGAACCACGCCACTTATGGATTGCTACTGACATTTCTTCAACTTGGGTTGTGGGCGAATCCCGCGCTGGGTGTTCCGCGCCTCCGTTCTTTCAAATCCGATTCCTCGTGTCGTCTCTGTCACCGATTGAACAGGAAACCCGGACTGTTGATGAGTGCCCAGGTCAGATCTTCCGTGGCCTCTTTCGGTGTGGCGACCGTACCGAAGTACTCAACCGTGCGCGTCATTTCTTCGGCCGATGGTTTCCGACAGAGGGTTGAAAGGTACACGGTTTCGATCAATTGTTCATTGGTCGCTCCGGCTGCGATCGCTTTCGCAATGATGCCGTCCGGATGCGCGATCGCATCGCCGATCGTCGGGCCATTGACCATGTTCAATGTCTGCCCCAGACTGACGTCACTCGTGCGTTCGCACTCACACGGTGATTCCCGCGGAGCGCGTCCGAACATGTCAAGAAATGCGACTTCGACCTGCGAGTCCGGCAATTCAGATGCTCGAAACCCCGCTGGTACACCGGGCAGCGCACGGGGGGCTCCGGTCGCCTGAATGATGGCATCGTACAACTGTTCGGCTGACAGCCGGCGCGGCACAGCGTGCGAGTAATTCATCGTATCGTCGTCATTCCACTGGTTCGTTTCAAGGCTGCGTTGATAAGTGGCTGACGTGCAAATGAGTCGGATGAGGCGCTTCAGGTCGTAGCCATTGTCGGTAAAGTCCTTTGTCAGCGCATCGAGCAGTTCTGAATTGGAAGCCGGATTGCTGGCGCGGATATCATCGACGGGATCAATGATGCCGCGGCCAAGGAAATAGCTCCAGTACCGATTGACGATGCTGCGTGCAAAGTAGGGGTTTTCTTTGGCAGTCAACCATTGCGACAATTGCTCACGTCGGTGCGCATTCGCATTCACGGCACCGGCGTGAGAAAATGGAAACTTTGGCATCGCTGCCTGATTCGTCGAGGGGTTGATCACTGCTTCCGGTGATACGTTGGTAAACACGAACTCGTCGCCGTCCGGCAGGGCACGGCGACCGACGTCAGCGAAGTATGCGGCAAGTTCGTAGTATTGGTTCTGAGTCCAGCGTTCGAAAGGATGGTCGTGACATTGATTACAACTGAATCGCGTGCCAAGGAAGACCTGCGTCATGTTTTCCATGACCAGCTTCGGTTCCCGGGCAATACGGAAATAATTGGCTGCAGGATTTTCCATCGCGCTGCCCCCGGCGGTCATCAGTTCAGCAGCGAATTGATCGTAAGGCTTGTTGGTGGCAACCGACTGGCGAATCCAGTTGCGAAACGCCCAGACGCCACGTTCCGTGACAGTCTTGCGACGATTGAGCAGCAGGTCGCTCCATTTGAGCGTCCAGTGTTCGACATATTCAGGACGCGACAGTAATTGGTCCACCTTTGCCCGCGCTGGCCACTGATTCCGTCGCGTCGGCAAGGAAGGCATTCACTTCTGCAATCGTCGGCTGCACACCGGCAATATCCAGTGTCACACGGCGGAGCAACTAAGCATCGTCTGCAGGGCCGGAGGGAAGAAGTTTCATCCGTTGCAGTTTTGCGTTCACCAGACCGTCGATAAAATTCTGTTCCGGTGACGGCGTCCATTCGTAGCCGTCGCGATTGCCCAGAATCGATACAGGTGCGGCCGCATAGTTGCCTTCAAACCGCACCAGAGCCGCCGCTTCGCCGCGCTGCACAGCCTTGATCAGCCCCTGTTTTGAAACAGTCGCAACTTCGAAGTTGCTGGTTTCGAAAACGGCTTCCCGGGTGACATCGCGGGTTGATCCGTCGACATACGTCGCGATCACAATCAACTGCTGCTGATCGTGGCGAAGCTGCAGCATGGGAGTCGGCGGATAGATCGCAATGCTCGCAACTCGTGCCGCGTCAGGTTTGTACTGACATCCTTCCGCGATCCATTGTTCCAGGACTTTGTAATACCGAGATTGCTCATCGAACAGGAATCCGCCTTCATGCGGCACACCCTGAGTCGGTTTCAGCAGCATCAGACTCTGCGCCGGTTCGGAACGATTGAATCGGCGACCCGAAATGTCATCCACCAGAGCTCGATAGTCGTAAACCGAATCGTATCCTCGCAGCGAAAGCTTGAAGCCCTTCTTACCCGCCTGAGAACCGTGACACGTACCCTGATTGCAGCCCACTTTGCTGAGAATAGGATTCACATCGCGAATAAAATCGACAGGCACGGCGTCTACTGCCGTCACATGAATCGGGATCTCCAGCTTCTGCCCGACAGCTTCAACAACGATTGATCCTTCACCTGCCGTGAGCGGAGCCACATATCCATCGGCATCCACGCTGCACACCGGTGAAGATGAGGTAATCGTTGCTTTGCTGCTGACGTCGATCTTCTGGCCGTCTGACGTAACGCCTGTGACAATCACCCGGCGCAAATCGCGGATCGACGAAAGTGTGACTTCCGCAGGGTAAACTTCCAGGCTTACAAAAGTCCGGACTGCCGCATTGGCTGTGTCAGCCAGCGGTGTATCAGTGGCGAGCGGGGCCGTTGCTGCGGCAGGTTGCGGTTCATCTGCGGAAGCTGAAATGCTCAACAGCAGGCTGGCGGCTGCGACCAGGATCAGTCGGTACGCTTGATTGACGAGGAACATCATGAGTGGTCTCGCGGGGAGAAAGTCTTGAGGAACGTTCGGACTTGTCTTCGTATACGGGCAAACAAATTATTGCCCTGCCGTCGCGACCGATGTCGGGACGGGAGTCAATGGGGCCGCCGGGAAAGTCTTTTCAACAGCACCGGTTTCGGCATGACACAGTTTAATCATGCCATCGAATCCGGACACCGCTACCTGCATTTCATCGGGGCGAAAGCTGACGGAAAATACGGGTGCTGTCACTTCAGGAATATCCACAAACTTCGCCGGATCTTCCGTCATATAAATTCTTGCCGCACCGGAAATCGCAGTACTGGATCCGACGACAAACTTGTTTCCGGAAGGACTTAAGTCCACGTCGCACAGTCGTCCGGGAAGCTTTGAATACGCTCGAATGAGATTGAAGTCGTCGCCGATCTGACGAGCCTTCTCACGGAAAATCTTGTACAAACGTGGTTCGCCGTCGGACCCGACTGCCAGAACTTCTTCCCGTGTCGGATGGCGGATCACATCCACAAGCCCACCCTTCAATGCGCCGGGCGTAATACTGGTGATATTGTCGACGAACTGCCCGGTGGCCACGATTGTCAGCTTCATCGACATGTCTCGGCTGACGCTGATGACATGGTCGTTTTTCAGGGAGAATGTCGTTCCCTGAACCCAGTCGGAATGAGCATCCATTCGCTTGGTCACTTCAGCGGTAGCGACATTCACGACTCGTACACGATTGTCGGCAGCACCGAAGGCAACCAGAGTTCCGTCCGCATTAAACGAGAGTCCAAACAATGTGTCGAGAGCCAGTGTGGTGGAATGCAGAAGCTTTCCTTCGGCAACGTTCCACAACTGCAGTTCTCCGAAAAGTGCCGGCGTGCCGCCAGCGACTGCCAGAATCTGACCATCGGGTGAAAACGACAATGATTCGATTCGCTGCGAACGGCCAATCAGCCGTTTCGGCGGAACGCTGCCGTCGAGTGTATGAATGAGAACTTCGTGATATCCTGAGACCGCCAGCAACTTACCGTCCGGCGAATAATCCATCGACGTCACGACTGGTGGTGTGGAATAGACGGGTGGACTTTCCGCAGTGATCCGGGCGCCAATATCCGGCGGCGAATCGTCGCCCGCTCCCTGAGCGATCCATGTGCGAATCGTATGCACAGCTTCGGCGGACAAAGGATCGCCATTCAGCGGCATTTTGGGGTCTTCACCCGAGATGTATTCGACGAGTTTACTTTCTTCTGGTTTTGCCGGAACGACTGCCGCGCCAGCTTCCCCTCCCTTAAGCAGTTCAGCGACGCTCAGCACCGAGAGTTTCCCTTCCAGCTTGCCGGGAAAATGACATCCCGAACACTGTCTCTGCAGGATCGGGCGAACCGATCGGTAGTAGCTGATCGGCTTTTCCGGAGGCTTTTCATCCTGCGCGATCGCAGGCAAAAAACTGCCACTGGCGATGCCAAATGAAATCGTCAATACGACAGCGGGAAGCAGGCTCAAACGCATGCTGATCACCCAATCGGTGTGGGAAGGAAAATCATCCAGGAGGGTATGTGCTGCGGAGATGGAATCCGTCAGTCGGAACGGGGCTTCAGGTCCAATGCTGCAGCGAGGACGTTACAGGGTAACCAACCGCGAAACAAAAGGCAAAGACTCAATGCCTGCCCACGCCAAATTTGCGGGTGTGGTGGCATAAACGCCGAATCGCGGCAGCAAATGCGAAAACAAGTCCCGTCAAGACCGCTACGATTCAGGATGCCACGGGCGATGCCGGGGTTCACAAATAGCCAGCAGATCGCGCGCGAAATAAACACCGGCGAACAACAGCAGGACCAGGTTCAATTCGCTGTAAATTGAAAGAGTTTTCCGATAATGACCGGGCAGGCGGCAGCAGCAAAGTTGCCGACCATGTTCATCAATCCGAAAACCTGGGGTACGCGGGCCTCCGATATCAATGGTGGCAGCAAACGCAGCCGGCCCGGCCAGCGCGCGAAGAACGCCCAGTGTCAGCAGAGCCACCGCCAACTCTGCGTTTTGCACGAACCACGCTGCCAGAATGAGTAGTGAGCACGCTCAAGGGCTGCTGCGCCAACGCCGCTGCGGCTGAGTCGCAATCCACCCGTCCGTCGCCAGATCCAGTCTGTCAGCATTCCGCCGAAAATACAGCCTGTCAGCGTTCCTGCGAAGACCAGACCTTGCAGGTAGCCAGATTTCGCCACGGTAACGCCGCGCGTCTCCTGAAGAAATGTTGGAAACCAACTGGCGAAAAACATGTATCCGCTGGCTCGACAGACTTGCTGACCGCACAGCCAAAACATCACCGGACTGCAGGCAATCGCCAACAGCCGTGGCGGATTGCTGTCTGTGGTTGGCTGATTTGCTTCGCGCTGATTTAGATCGCTCACATTGCGACCTGCACGGATCAGTTCCAGTTCATTCGCATCCACTGCGGGAGTTTGCTCCGGTCGGTCACGAAACCACGAAATGAAACCGACGGCCCACAGGAGTCCAGGCAAGGCAAACGCGACGAAAACCCACCGCCAGCCGAATCCGAGGATCAACACTCCAGCGCTCCCGCTGGCGATAATCGCACCCACCTGCATTCCTGCGGTGAAGACTCCGCAACCCAACGTGCGCTGTGCGAGCGGCATCCAGTGGCCGATGGAATTGCACGAAGCAGGGAACACGCCTGCCTGAGCCACACCCATGATCAACTGTGCGACGATCAACAGCCAGAATCCCGGCGCGACTCCAATGCCGATCGTGGCCACGGACCAACCGACGGCAAATACGGTCATGGCAATTCGCGTCCCGACACGTTCGGAAAACCATCCGCAGGGAACTTGAAATATGGCGTAGGTCCAGAAAAATGCGCCCATGAACCAGCCGGACTCTTCCAGAGTCAGGCCCAGATCGGTGCGAACCGTGCTCTCTGCCACGCTGACTGCACTCCGGCAAAGGTACGACAACGCAGCCGCCAGTGTGAGCCACGCAAGAACTCGATAGCGCACCGTTGTGGGACGGTCCGTCATCAGATGACCGCCTGGAGTCTGGCAAACAGTCGGTCGACTTCCGCCTGAGTTTCACTGTCGAGTTGCCAGCCCACCGGTTGAATCTGTTTCGTGTTAATAAAGATTCCGCGTTTCTTCAGCAGATATTTTTCGATCGCCAGAAATCCATCAAGTCCGCCCTGAAGTTGTAACGCAACAAGGGCACAGATCGGAAGTGACAACTGGTAAGTGCGTTCTTCGTCACCGGCTTGCAGCGCTTTCCAGATCGCGACAACACCGTCGAGCAAATCTGTTCCCGGCATCGTGCCGACGATTCCACGGCGGTAACAATCGACGAGGTTGATTCCTCCCGAGCCTTCAAAGATCCGGGCCTTTCCCTGCGTCGCATCCCGCAGCTTGGAAAGGTTCGGGCCCAGAGGACTGGCTTCGGGTTTGAAGTAGATTCGGTGCTCTCCGAATTCTTCCAGCAGACTCAGATAGACATTCAGGTCGATCGCCGCGCCGACGTAACTGGAAGCGTCCTGAACCACGAGCGGAATCGAAATACTGCCGGCAATCGCCGCGAAATACTCCCGCGTCGCCTCACTTCCCAATGCGGTCGCCACCGGCGGGATTGCCATGACCGCACTGGCGCCATATTCTTCGGCGTGCCTGGCGAATTCCATCGCTTCCGCCGTGCTTTCTGCTCCTACACTCACAACGCAGAAACCGCGTCCCTGAGCGGCCTGACAAACCAGCTCCGCAAGTTCCCTTCGACGTCGGTATCCCAGCCTCAGAATCTCACTCACCATTGCCACAACAATACCATCCGCGCCAGTATCAAACGCCCAGTCGATCTCGCGCTGCAGCACTGCGATATCAATTTCACCATGATCGGTGAACGGCGTATGAAGCACTGGCAGCACACCGTGAAGCAAGTCGCTGATTGAAGCACTCATGATTGTTCTTTCTCTCACTTCTTGCCCCCAAGTCGCAATGACATAACTCCTGCCCGCCATGTCCAGGCGGCTCAGTTCGTCTATCTCGCATATTTCATGGTGACTCAACAGCCCAAACACCACTTTAATTCACGAAAATATCGCGAACCCCGCGCCACCTGCTGTGTCTCACTCCCACCAACAACTGGCATGCAAACGAATTGGCCAACACGGAGAAATCACCATGGCAAGCAAGTCAGTCTTTCAGTCACTGCCTGCACTGCTGGCACTGAAGACGAATGCCTTCAACGTCGGAGGCTTCAGCGACCGTGCGTATCCGCTGAAGTGAG
>JBBJME010000072.1:0-29291 GCA_037719765.1 Planctomycetaceae bacterium | reverse complement strand
TGACGGGTATCGATGAGTTTGACGTCCCGATGGCTCACGCTGAAGGACGCATTGCACTGAAGCATCCCGAGGTGCTGGAAGAGCTTCGCGAGAACTCTCAACTTGCCGCTTGCTATTGGTCAGCCGCCGCAGTTGAAATGTTAAAGACCACCGGCGACCCGACTCGGATTGGCCTGCTGCCGGAACCAGAGAATCCAAACGGCTCTATCGCCAACATCGCTGGCCTTTGCGACACCACAGGTCGAGTGCTCGGCCTGATGCCGCATCCGGAACGTTTTCTCTTTGCAACGCAACACCCGCAGTGGACTCGCCGAGGCCTCCGTGGTGAAGGCGACGGGATTAAAGTGTTTCGGAATGCGGTCGCGTATTTTGGATAACTTGCACACTCAGCGATACCGGATTTGATCAGCTGAACCACCAGGGAATCACGTCCTTTAGAATGAGAGCCTTTTCACGAAATTGGTCAGATGAGGCGGTTGGTCGTGTGAAAGTGCGTATGTCTGACTGCTCGTTTGAAATCGCCATACAGGAATAACGGTCGTTTGCAGTTTCCGTTGTTCCTGACCACAATCCGGGCTCCTGCCTTTTCCTTCCTGGAGCGCCCCATGATCTGCTTTCGACGATTGATCCTGTTCACTGCTGTCCTGATTTTCATTCACACTGCCGCTTTACCTGCACGCGCAGACGTTGGTGTCGGGGCGAAGCCGATTGAGGGAGCGGAAATGCTCATCGACGGTTCCCGTGAAATGCTGGATGAAAAATGGATTTATTGGGACGGACCAGGCTTCAAGTCTGCGATGCCGATCAAGTGGAAGATCGTCGATGATCCGGTTGACGGCGGTACAGTCGTCATGACAGACGATCCCGCAGCAGCTGGCGGGCGTTTCGGCTGATATCGTCAAAAGAAACAATTCCGCGATTTTCGTCTGCACATTGAGTTTCTGATTGCCAAGCCTGGTGGCAACAGCGGTGTCTATCTGCAGAATCGCCATGAGATTCAGGTTCTGGACGGTGACAAAACCACGCACGGACTGGCAGCGATCATCAACGAAAGCGAATCGCCGTACCATGCCTACAACGGCTGGGAAACTGGAACAGCTACGATGTCACCTTTCGCGCCGCTCGGTTCAAAGATGGCAAGCGTGTTGAAAAGGCCCGCGTGACGATGTACTTCAACGGTCAGAAAGTTCACACCGACTTCGAAGTCAATCAGGTCTGGGGCGGAGCAAATTCCGGCATCGACGGCGACAAGGATGGTGGCAAAGGAATTACGGACACGCCGGGCGGACTGAAGCTGCAGTGCGAAGGTCACGATGTGCGCTATCGAAACACCTGGATCAAGGAGCTCAACCTGGAGCAGCCCGATACGGACTTCAATGAACCAACCGTTGCCGAAGCCGCGATTCCGAAGTCGGAAACCGTTCAGCGTTTGTTCAATGGAAACGACCTGTCGGGTTGGCAGGGCGATGCGTCTCGGTGGTCCGTGGATCATGGCATGATTCGCGGCGCGAACGATGACAACGTCCCCAGCAGCGCGTACCTGTTCACGGATAAGAAGTTTCGCAATTTTCGACTGCTGCTGGAAGTGAAGCAGACGATGAGCGATCGTCATTCAACAATGCACTCAGCTGTCGCGGCGCTCGGCGAACAATTCACCGACGCAGGTGAAAATAAGTTCGGCTTCAAGGGCCCGCTGCTGATGTTCTGCCACGACTGGGGCATTTGGGACGCGCATCGCCGCAATCGAGTCGTCCCGGGCGGTCCGGGTGGTCAACTGGAAAAGAAGGGCGAATGGAACCAGATCGAAATCCTTGTCAACGACAATCGCATTCGTATGGCAGCCAACGGCAAGGAAGTGTTTGACTTCACCGACAAGCAGGAGATGCTGCAGTCCTGCTCCATCGGACTTCAGCTTCACAGCAACGATAAACCGCAGGCATATCATTTCCGGAATCTGCTGCAGAGAATCCTGGGACGGATCTTGTCGCACAGAAATAAGGATCGCTCGATAAATAACTGTCCGATATGACGTGAGCGGCAAGGCCTAGCCGCCGGTATACTGCAGTCGATATCACCGGCGATAGCGCCTTGCCGCTCACTATGATCGAGCAATCCTAAAGTTCTGTGAGTTACCCTTATCATGCGATTCTTCTGCCTGATTGTCGTGTTGACGGTGACTTCGACATCCCATGCCGACGAGGTCAATTTCAATCGAGACATCAAACCAATTCTCTCGCAGAATTGTTTTCAGTGTCATGGCCCTGATGATGCAACGCGGGCAGCTACGCTGCGATTGGATCATGCAGACAGTGCGACAAAGCCTGCCGAATCCGGAGCAACAGCAGTTGTGGCCGCCGATCCGGAGCACAGCGAATTGCTCGCCCGGATCACCTCGCTGGATCCGGATCTGCACATGCCTCCCGCCGAAACCAAAAAGTTCCTGACGGCCGAGCAAATCGAACTGCTGCGGCGCTGGATCGCTGATGGAGCGAAGTATCAGGGGCACTGGGCGTTCGAGAAACCCGTGCGTTCCGAACTGCCCTCGGTGCATGCGGACCATGCGAGCGAGATTGCAGTCCGATCGATCGATTCATCGCGGCCCGGCTTGAACATGAAGGCCTGCGACTGTCGCCCGAAGCGGATCGATACACCTTAATTCGACGCGTGTCGCTCGATCTGACCGGACTTCCGCCAACTCCGCGGGAAGTCGATGCATTCGTCGCCGACACGTCACCGGACGCCTGGGAAAAGGTCCTCGATCGACTGCTGATGTCGCCCCACTATGGCGAACGCATGACGATCTCATGGCTTGATCACGCCCGATATGCGGACAGCAACGGATTTCAGACCGACACCAGTCGCGACATCTGGGCGTGGCGCGAATGGGTCATCAAGGCCTACAACAAAAACATGCCCTTCGACCAGTTTACGGTAGAGCAACTCGCGGGTGACTTGATCCCAAACGCCTCTCCCGACCAAATCATTGCCACCGGCTTTAATCGAAATCATCGACTCAACGGCGAAGGTGGTAGGATTGAACAGGAATGGTTTGTGGAAACTGTGATCGATCGCGTTGAAACCACGGGGCTCACCTGGCTCGGGCTGACAGTCAATTGCTGCCGTTGCCACGATCACAAGTACGATCCCATCACGCAAAAAGAGTTTTATCAGCTCTTCGCATACTTTAATTCCGTCGAAGAAACAGGCGTCCTTTCACCACAAGGCAAGAAAGGTGAAAACACGCCGCCGCTGATGTCTTTGATGACGCCGGACCTTGAATCGCAGCAATTGGCACTGCAGTCAGCTGTGAGTGCCGCTGAAGAACAGAAGAAGCTTGCCATGCCGCAACTGGCGGCACTGCTGACTGCATGGGAATTGCAAACGAAAGCTGAGTCTGAACGAGAGCAAGAGGTGTGGAAATCCGCTGAGCCCCACACTGTAAAGTCTCTTGGCGGAGCGGAATTCGTCCAACTGGACAACGGCTCATGGCTGGCGAAAGGCAAGAATCCGCCAAACGACGAATATCGAATCGAGATCCCGCTGACGACTTCGCGACTGTCAGGAATGTTGCTGGAAACATTGACTCACGCAGAGTTGCCAGCGCAGAGTCTTGGACGGGGTTCAAACGGCAATTTTGTGCTGACCGGCGTGTCGGCGGAGCTCATTGTGGACGGTCAGGCAGCGATTCCGATCGATTTGACCCGCGGCGGAATCAGATTACTCGCAACCCAATTACACTGCCGCTCAGATCGACTTAAAACCGCAGCCGGCAGGTGATCGGAGCCGTGGTCGAACTGGCTGGGCGATCGACGGCAATGATCCGGCAAAGAAGGTGGCTCGGCGAATTCTCTTTGCTCCGGCCAAACCGATTGAAGTCGCCAACGGTTCCATGCTGGTGATTCGCATGACGCATGATTCGCAGTTTGGTGATCACAATGTGGGCTGCATTCGGTTTTCGATCAGTGACGCGGATATCGATCGAGTAGGGCTGGGAGAAACGGGTCTGCCATCGGAGGTTCAGGCCGTGCTGAGTCTGGCTCAGGACGCGCGGACGCCAGCACAGACGCAGCAGCTTGAAACATATTTTCGCGAGCAAGTTGACAACCCGTTTCGCACGGCTGAAGCGGCGTTAAAGAATGCACAGGCGAAACTCGCGGACTTCAAGGACGGGCTTCCCACCACAATGGTGATGAAGGAAGGCAAATCCCGCGATGCGTTCGTGCTGACTCGCGGTGAATACGACCGCCCTGCAGAGAAAGTTGAACGTGCCGTTCCGGCGTTCCTGCCTCCGTTGCCGTCGGGTGCATCAAACGATCGGCTGGGCCTTGCACAGTGGATCGTGAGTGATACCAATCCGCTCACGGCCCGCGTCTGGGTCAACCGTGCCTGGGAACGGTTTTTTGGTACCGGGATCGTGAAAACCAGCGAGAACTTCGGCTCCCAGGCAGATTTCCCAAGTCATCCGGAACTGCTCGACTGGCTGGCGGTTGAGTTCATGCAGCCGACATCACTGCCAGGTGTCAATGGTTTGCCCGCTCAGGCGTGGGACATGAAAGCTTTACAGAAGCTGATCCTGATGAGCGCCACATATCGACAGTCGTCCAATGTGCCGCACGACATCCTGCACCGCGATCCGGAGAATCGATTGCTGGCCCGCGGTCCGCGATTTCGGTTGTCGGCGGAGATCATCCGCGATCAGGCGCTGGCCGTCAGTGGACTGCTGATTTCAAAGATCGGTGGAGAAAGCGTGCGACCGTATATGCCGGAAGGCGTGTGGGATGAAACCAGCAAATACGGCGACCTGCGAGGCTACAAGCACGATAGGGGAGAAGGACTTTATCGTCGCACGATGTATACGATCTGGAAACGCACGGCTGCACCGCCGTCGGCCATGCTGTTCGACGCTCCGAATCGCGAAGTCTGTACCATCAAGCGTTCGCGTACGAACACGCCACTTCAGGCTTTGGCATTGCTGAACGAAGTCACTTTTGTCGAAGCCGCCCGGGCACTGGCAGTCAGAATGCTGAAGGAAGGCGGCACGACCAGCGAAAAACGTATGGCCTTTGGTTTTCGGCTGACAACCGGTCGTGAACCCAGGCCAACCGAAGTGGATGTCCTGTTGCAGGGATGGGCGACGGATCAGGCCTTCTTCCAGGCTGCTCCGGAAAATGCAAAACAGTTGCTGACAGTCGGGGATACAAAGGTGCCGACTGGTGTGGATCCCGTTGAACTCGCCACATGGACTGTATCTGCCAACGTCCTGCTGAATCTGGATGAAGTCGTGACGCGGGAGTAGAGGAGGAGTCAGATTGGTGCAGAGAATTGGGATACATCAACGCTTTCGCGGATGTCTCAACTTCGGCGCATAAAAACCCCCGGAGTCGAAATGGTTTCGACACCGGGGTTCAAGTGGCGGGGGCCGGATTTGAACCGACGACCTCGAGGTTATGAGCCTCGCGAGCTACCAGGCTGCTCCACCCCGCGACAGTGAATTCATTCTGTAGCATTCAGACTTCTGAAACTGCCACAACGTCGCAAAATTGTTGGGTGTTGAATCGCACAGGTTCATGTCCTGTGCGAGGTGACGCGGGATACTATCGGCGAACCACACGATTGCCAGTCACTTTTTTCGTCAATTTCTCAGGTTCTGACGAATCGTGCAGAATCACGTGTCCTTCAGCGTCGCATTCCTGCGTTTGATCATCAACCTTCTGTTGCGCGACCTGCACGACCCGTACTTTCGCCTGCAATCGATTCCCTCATCTTCGTATCTGCCTGAACATTCTTCAGTTCATAGAAGTCCAAAAGCCCCAGTTTATTGCTGGCAAATGCTTCCGCAACGGCCTTTGGCACTTCTGCTTCGGCCAGCACGACTGCCGCCCTGTTTTCCTGAATCTTGGCCACCATTTCCTGCTCACGTGCTCTCGCCGCCGCACGCCGTTGTTCCGCTTTCGCCTGAGCGACGCGCATGTCGGCTTCGGCCTGGTCGGCCAGCAAACGGGCTCCGATGTTTTCGCCGACATCGACGTCCGCAATGTCGATCGAAACGATTTCGTAGGCCGTCTGAGCCTCGAGGCCCTGCTGAAGTACCGTCTTGGAAATCGAATCCGGATTTTCCAGGACCAGCTTGTAAGAAGCGGTCGATCCGATGGCCTGCACAATCCCTTGACCCACACGGGCGATCACGGTTTCCTCGGTCGCTCCACCGATCAGTTGCTGAATGTTTGTCCGCACGGTCACGCGTGCACTGGTTCGCAGCTCCACGCCATCTGCGGCCACGGCGGACAAAGTTCCCTGCGTGCGTTTCGGATCGGGGCAGTCGATCACTTTTGGATACACGCTGGTCTTGACGGCTTCCAGAATATCGCGGCCAGCAAGGTCAATCGCCTGAGCGGTATTCCAGTCGAGTGGGATGTCGGCTTTCTCGGCTGCAATGAGGGCTCGAATGACGTTCGGCACATTGCCGCCTGCCAGATAATGCGCTTCCAGAGCACGGGTAGAGATCGGATACTTCTTGGTCAGGCCAGCCTGCACGGTCATGATCTTGCTGCGCACGATGACAACCGGATTGACACGACGAAATCGCATCGACACCAGATCCAGCAGGCCAATTCCGGCGCGCGTCATTTTGCATTGCAGCCACAAGCTGGCGAATTGAGCAAAGATCGCCAGAAAGACAATCGTCACCAGCAATGCAAATACCAGAAGGCCCCATTTAATGGGTTCACTGATGTCTGCAAGCAGAATATGTTGCATGGTGATTTCTCGAATAACGGGTGCGGACGGAAACATGGAAAGTCGTGAAAAGCGAAACGTACGGTCTTTGAAACCGGATCAATCAGGTTCCTGAAGATTGGGTGTAATCGTCCGGAATCTCGAAGTCAAGCCGGTCGCCGTTTTCGTTCCCGTCGAGTGGCAACGAAGTGTGGCTGTCCATTCGAGCATTTGTTGAAGTTGCGGCTCGGTTCAGTTCGTTGTTATCGACGACCGGCAGCGGCGCATGGGCCGCTCGCTGCGAAGCAATTTCGTCATCCGCAGTCCACGGTCGCACGACAATCCGGTTGGACCGAGTTGCCACGACAATCACCGAGGTTTGAGGTTCGATGAGCATGCCGAGACTTTCGGCGTGAAATCGTTCGGAGTTGATTAGTACCATTCCCCCCGGCGTCAATAATGTCTGAGTGGTCCCGCGCTGGCCGATCAATTCTTCGAGCGGATTAGACGCTTTCTTCTCGGCGGGTGGAGGCGGGCGAAGAATCAGCCGATTGCCAAGCGAAGTTTTCTGCATGAGGGCCACGGCCCCCACCAATGTCCCCGGAATGCCGGCAACCAGAACAACGACGTATGTCCAGAAAAAGGCGGGATTGACACCCCACCACGCTTTGCAGGCGCTCCAGAATGATACGATCAGCGAAACGACGGCGATGGCCAGAATCATTCCGAAGCTGGGAATGAAAAATTCCAGTCCCAGCAGAAACAAACCCAGCAGCAACAACATTGTCGCCAGAATCCCGGCGTCCGGCATGCTCGAACTCTCATATTGTTGAATGTTGAATTGAATCCGTCGACTCGAACAGTGCTTCCATTCTGCCGACATTGTAAGTAATGTTATACCAATCATGCCAACCTGCGAGCAACAAACGGCTGCTCACCCGAATCCCTTCGATTCTTTGATACATCTCCTTCCCAGGAATCCCACCTCAGGAGCCCACCTATGAATGCATTTTTAACGACGCGGCGAACCATGCTGCAGGGTCTTGGCGTCACGATGGCACTGCCGTGGATGGAATCGTTGCGCGTCTGGGGGCAGGAAGCTGGCAAAAATGCTGCCACCGGAGAAGCACCCATGCGGATGGCAGTGCTGTTCTCTGGCAACGGTTTTCATAAGGATCACTGGTGGGCCAAAGGGGCCGGAAAGGATATGGAGCTCGGTAAGGTCCTTGAACCACTGAACGGCTTTCGCGAGAAACTCCTGTTTGTCAGAGGGCTCTATAACGACGAAGCCCTGAAAGGCAACATCCACAGTTCTCAAACCGGCAACCTGCTGAGTGGTGCGCCACTGGAAGCTGGCGGCGGCATTCGCAGCGGCACCAGCATCGACCAGTTACTGGCTCAAAGTTACGGTCAAACGACGAAAGTCCCGAGTCTTGTGTTGGGCTGCGAAAAAGCCAATCCGTCGGTGCATAAGAATTACTCGATGCTGTACAGCAGCCATATCTCATGGAGTTCACCGACGACTCCGACGCCGCTGGAAGTTTATCCTGCTCTGGCGTTTGACCGGCTGTTTCGCGACGAAGCCGGCAAAGGCGACAAGAGCGTTCTGGATGCAGTCCTTGAAGACGCCAACGATCTGCGACGGAACATCAGTCTCAGCGATCAACAGAAGCTCGACGAATATTTGGCGTCTGTGCGCGAAGTCGAACAACGCATCGCCCGTGCAGGTCAGCGAGGCGAATTGCAGGGTTGGAAACCGACTCTCGACAAACCAAATATCCCGCGACCACCCGATGGGATTCCTCAGGACATTGCCGAACATATGCGGCTGATGAGCGACATTCTGGTGCTGGCCTTCCAGACGGATTCCACTCGGCTGTGCACGCTCAAACTGAACAATGACCATTCGTCGCTGCGGTTCCCGAACCTCAACGTGGACTACATGATTCATCACCTGTTGTCGCATCAGGAATCCGACGACTGGCTGAAAGTGAATCGTTTCTTCATCGAACAGTTTGCATACATCGCGGGAAAACTGGACGCCATTCAGGAAGGTGAACGGACGGCTCTGGACAATTCGATGCTCATGTACTGCAGCAGCATGCACACGGGAAGCCATGACGCAACCAAACTGCCGGTTGTGATCCTTGGCAAAGGCGGCGGCAAGCTGGAAACCGGTCGAGTGCTTGATTATCTGGACAAACCGAACCGCAAGATGTGCAGTCTGTACCTGTCGCTGATGGACAAGTTCGGCCTGGAACTCGACAAATTCGGAGATGCCAGCGAGCGACTTGCAGAGGTTTGAATCACGACGTACGTAGCTCAGCTCTCCAAAAGAAGCAATCCGCTTCAATTTGTGGAAAATCGTCTCTGAATTGATCGGCACACAGCGTAGTTTTCGGTTACCGGAATGAAGGTATCTTTATCAACGAATTTTTTTAAGATTCGTCGATCCCTGATTCGTTTCAACGTCGAGTGATTTTTTCAGCCGACAGTTTGCTCCCTCAGGTTAGCAGTCGTAACCATCCCTGATCATTGGAGAAGACCATGAGAAAAATGCTGGCGCTTCTGGTGTTGTTTACTCTTAACTTTTCGTTCGCACGATCCGCGATGTCTGCGGAATGTGCGTGCAAAATAATGCCAATGTATGCAGTTGATGCGACAAACTGGTATCATTACGGGACGATAAACAAAACCGGCACCATGCCCGGTTGCACTGCTCTGTATCCAACAGGCATTATTGGAGTTCCGAAATATGGACAGTCGTGCAGCAATCACTCTGGCACGTGTGGGCCATGCGGTCAATTGGGGAGCAGTGCCATTGTGGCAGACTTTGAACTGTATTACGGAGATGCCAATCAGGATCCCGCCAAGTATGAATCACTTGATGATGACGTAAAGCTCAAAGCCTTCCTTAAGTCGAACATTCCAGCAAGTGCAGATCCGGCTTTGTACGATGATCACACTCTGTCGATGCCGTTTTCCGGTCCAGGTAATCCATTTAAGAAGCCAATCGTTGTGGCATTGACTCGCAATTCGGGCAGCACATCGGAGAAATTCTATGCAATTGTGTGGCGAATTAAACACACTGCGGGCTCGGCGCACTCTTTCGTAGGGATCGAAATCTCGGGAAAACCTCCGACCGGCGTTTCAATTCTGACACCGTGGAGCGTTTGCAATGCAGTTTCAACCACTAGCAATGGTTCGGGGGAGCAAGTCACACGCCTGTTCCAGGACTGTTACAGGTCCAGTTGTCTTCTCTAAAGGATGACATCGCATTTATACGTCTGCATAACTCAGACAAGAACCGGAAAGCAGGATACAAACCCTGCAAGCCTTGATCTCACGTCGTGGTTCCATCCCAGATTTTTAAAAACTCGATCCAGTCTGGTGCACCTGTCCGAAACGATTCGGGCAGGTGTTCTGTGGGATAATAAGGATCGTTTCTGAGTGGCAGGTACATGCTGATACCTCCATAGAATTTGAATTTGTTCGATGTCTTCCACGAATCCGTCATAATGAGTCGAAGTTGTACCTCATTCGCGATTTCGTCAGCCACAGCGTTCGCAGCCTGTCGGCTGCCAATTGGGAGATTAGTGCTTTCACCGAGATTGCGGCAAAAAACGACGACATCGACGGTGTAGTTGCTGACCCCGCTTTTTACCTTCGCGATTCGGATCGCCTCTTTAGTCGCCGCCGCAATTGTCGAATCTGTGGATTTCAGAAGTGAAGTCAGCTGATTACCGAGTGCATTGAGTTTGTTCAGCAGAGTCTCGCAGTCAACTCGATGCGAACTGAAACATCCCAAAGTATCGCTCGGGACCAGTTCCATGCTGTCCATGCAAGCCTTTGTGATCAACTCTGGTGTCGCAGTTGGGCTCGCAAGGGTAAGAAACCATTTCCTGAACCTCATCCAGTTGGCCAGTTCGCTCTCGCACGCAATATGAAATTTCGCCGCTCTCAGAGCGCTCATTGTCTCAATTCCGCTCAGGTTACAGGTGTGCAGAATCACTGAATTCAGGCGCAGGCAGGGGAGTTTCTTGAGCGCCAGAGCTGTATCGTCAAGGGTCAAATCCGGGAGTTTACTTCCGGACGCAATGGCCCCGAGGGGCTGCCCAATCAGGAATATTCTGTCCCGCAATCGCCAAAATCTGGCACGCCATGTCAAGCCTCTCAACTCAAAGCTGAAAAAGCTGCGAAGAAAGGCAAATACCAGCCGGAAGAACAGGACAGGGTGAAACCCTGACACGGGAACTCCGTGTGCACCAATGATGAAATGCACAGGACCGGACGCAGTCAAATTCAGACCAACGTGTTGCAGGAATGTTGTCAACTGACTGCTGAGACTGCCGGTGAGCGGCACGCTTCCCGGTGGCGGAAAATTCGTTAAACCGCCAAAACCATTGGGCTTGATTTCCGGTGTATCAGTGATCTTGAATTGTTGCCCAGTCGTCGAACGGCGCAGGTACAGGCAGTAAACGTCCGGACGATCGCTTGCAAGTGGGATATTCTTTAAGCCGCACTGGATTTCTTCCAGCAGTGGATCGATTTGAAATGCTGTCGTTTCATCTCCGGCCATGAATAACAGTACGAGCGATGTCTTGTCAGACATTTATTTCTTCTCCTGATTCATCTCTATGGGCTGAGGGGTGCGAGCCAGGCGGAAACCAACGTGCGGAAAATCTGTGTAGATTGAAGCCACGCATGTCGTATTGGGATTCCTGGATAGTCATTGGGCAAACAGTCAATGACACCGCCGCGAATGATTCGTTGAAGCTCAGGTGCTCCCAGAGTAGTCACGTCAGTGCTCTGAAACGTGGTGATTTGAGGCGATGTGGGCCATGTACTGGTCCATTCGGCATACCCAGTCAGGATTCCGTGGATTGGCGGATTGGTGGGGATTTCATCCAGGCCAGAACCGCCAGCCACGTCAAACACTGACTCGGATTCCGTTGATAGTTTGCGATTTCCTTGCGCGTCAGCGGCGAGCCCGGCAAGGTATGCAAATTCCAAGTCTGTGAGAAGCAGCCCTCCAGACTCCTCGGCCCAGTGTTCGGCCATGTCATATCGGACGGGCATTGTATTCTTCGCTGGTTTTCCGAGGACTTCGCCAATTGCCGAAGGGCGAATTCTGAGTAAGTCACCAAACGTGTACTCCCGCGTGGCAACATAAAACGGTGCTATCGAGACGGTCTTTCTGCCATTCGGACCTTCCACAACAAAGTCATCGGTTCCTGCGACGTATGCCATATCATTGATTATGTCAGCCGGAGGTATCGTGATCGGCGGCCACTCGATTTCCGTCGGAGAGAGTACCTGAAATCTTTCCCACCCTGCGGACATCGACGGCCACTCACCGTTCTCGCCGGGCACTGTGCGATGCACCGAATGTGTTCGCGGCCCGTCGAATTGGGGAATTGAGACGTGGACGAGGTATCTGCCCGGTTTTAGATCGAAAGTTCCCGGAGTGGAATCCAGTTGGCCGGAAGTGTGAAGCATGTCCGGTTCACCGGTTTTTGGGTCGCACAGATTCACGGCCACAAACGCCGCCGCCGGTTCTGTAATCACATGCACCTTCCATGTTTTGAATGGTCTTTGTTCTGGCCCCGGCGGAATCACTGGTGGATCCAACTCCGCGCTACGATTCTGTTGTCTCAGCAACATGATGAGCAGCACCGTCACCGCGATTCCCGGTACGATGGATTTCCAATGTCGTTTCAGCCATCGCACGAAATGAACTCGGCGAGGAACCGGGCGGGCCAGCACCGGTTCTCCGTTGACAAATCGTTTCAGGTCGGCAGCAAGGTCCGCGGCGGTTCGGTAACGATCGCCGTTAATTTTCTGCAGGCACTTGTGACAGATCGTTTCAATATCCGGACTGATGCTTTTCACGATCGTCGATAACGCGGACGGGTCAGCAAACAGGATCTTTTGAATCACTTCCCTCTGATCACCCTGAAACACCGGCTTTCCGGACAGCATTTCATAAAGGATGACACCAAGCGAATAAATGTCCGACCGAGCATTAATCAGGCGGGATTTTCCTTCTGCCTGCTCAGGACTCATGTATTTCAGCGTGCCAACAATCACTCCCGAACCTGCCGCAGTGGAACCGGAATCGTCCCGCTTCGCCAGACCAAAATCCGTGATATGCGGGAGCCCATGCGTGTCAATCAGAATGTTGCCCGGTTTCAGGTCCCGATGGATCACACCGAAAGCATGAGCATGCGAAAGTGCTTCTGCGATTTGACAACAAAGTTCAGCCGCCTTTTTATGCGTGACTTCATTTCGCCTCATCCACTGCTGGAGTGTGACTCCATGAATCAAATCATAAACGATGTAGGCAATCCCGTTCTCTGTGCCGTAGTCGATCACTCGAACAATGCCAGGATGATTCAGCTTTGCTGCCGCTTTTGCTTCACGACGAAATTCCGCCGCGTATTCGCGACTCAAACTTTGTTCAGTTGGCAACTTGACTGCCAGTTCGCGTTCAAGCTGCGGATCCCATGCCTTCCACACGACGCCAAATGTTCCAGAGCCGACCTTCTGAATCAGTTTTAAGCCACCAATTTCACGGATGTCGGCCAGCCGCTGAATACTCGATGGAGATACCGATACTCGCAGCTCGACAAGCACTTGCTCGAACTGCGGGAATCGACCAGCATAATCTTTGAGAGTTGGCGACTCCCCCAGCGTCGATCGATACTCCATATCGAGCCGCACAAGTTCAACGAACAAAGTGGGCCACAGATCGGAGCTTGTCCGCTGCAGGAACTCACTAATATCGGGATGTTCACCGCGTTGCCACAAAGCCTCGAATTCATCGCATAACTGGTCGATCTCATTCTGCGATGACAATTGAATGGATCGTGTTGGTTCATCATAACTTGCCATTATCAGAACTCTCTTCGTCGATCGCCAGTTGCCATGTCTCCCGAATCAGCCGCAACTTTCGCGTTGTGGTAGCGGATGAAATGCTCAAATTCCGGCAAATCTCATCATTTGAACATCCCTCCAGTTTAAGAACCGCAATCTGACGAAGTTTGTCATCACGAAGCAGACTCAGCAGTCGGGAGAATTGGTCCTGCATCATGACAACGTATTCGGCGTCTGGTTCATCGGACATCAATTCGCGGTAAGCACTCCCCGGCTCGTCATGTGAAAGTGAAGCGGGAACTTGACCGGAAAAACGCTGGCGGGCCGTTGCGTGTCGAATGTGGCTGACGACTTTTCTCCTTGTCATTGCCTGCAGCAGCCACCACAATTCGTCCCTGTCAGTCACCTTCTGAAACCGGCCAGCGTTGGCTCCCTTCCAGAGGCTCTCAAAGACCGATGCAGCCACATCTTCAGGAACAACGGTTCCTTCGGGACAGTTGTGCGCACGAACACGTTGCCCCGCGTGCACCACCAGTTTCTGAAAATAGCGATTCCACAACTGTTGAGCGGCGTCAGCGTCGCCGTCTTTCAGATGACGTACCCAGTCCGAAACGGACGGGGTCTGATTGCCGGAAATTACCGTAAATGATGTGGCTTGATTGTCCGTCACAGTTATCTCTCTTTGTGACTACAGTGAGATTTGTCTGGAATCCTTCGTTTACAATGGGTCTGTCCCCTGTCTCCCGGCCTTTCCACGCGTAGAGCAATGTGATTCAGTGTTCTGAGTTGAGTGTAAGCTTCCATTCAAGACAATGCGACACCATTCAACATTTCAGAATTCGAACGCAGCATGAGCCAGGCAGTCGTGATTATTTCGGGTGAGTGCCTGAACAAATCGACATCTCGGCAAGATTCCACTGCCTCCTGCCACAATGCAATTCGCAATGACGGGCATGTCGTTGGCAGGATTCACGTGCAATGCTCACCATCCCACTTGCGATCATGCTTCGCAGAAGTCCATAATCCAGAAAGACAGGTTCTTCCACGGCTCGTGCGTTTCAGATATCATCAGACACAATTTCAGCAAGTAATCCTCTCCGCAGCAAACAGAAAGCACCGCGCAGTGAAACGAGTCGACTTTATCAGTCCTGCGGCCCGCCTGGAGGACGCTCTGAAACAACTGGAAGCCGCCTGGATGGCGACGAAAGAGCACTGGAATGATTCCATCAGTCAGAAAGTTGAAGACGAATTCCTGCTGCCGGTTCACGGGCAGGTTCGCACGATGATGGACGCAGTCGGCAAAATGTCGCTCAAGATGCGCAAGGCAGAGCAAGACTGTCTGCACCCCCGTGAACGCAACGTGACGCTCTGACGCTATTCCTGTGCCTCAAAGATGAGTGGCGTGGAAGAATTCGGGGGGGCGACCCGAAAGCGGACACGTCCATCCAGCACGTTGCGCAGCAGTTCGCCGAACACTTCACCGCGCCATCCGTCAAGCAGACGTGGCGGTCCCGTCTTTTCGCCGCTGCGAACTGCTCGTACAAGTTCCGTCAGGTCACGGTTCGTGCCGACCAGCGACTGCGCAATATCCAGTTCGGCACAGACATTTCCCAACGCCAGACCCAGGAGCCGCGAAATGACCTGTTCATCAGACGAGAACTCGTCACGCGACCGCAGTCGGGGCGGCAGCTTGTCATCCGGAACTGAACATGCTTCTTCAATCACAACGATGATATCGTCCAGACGTTTCTTGTACTCTGGCCGATTCAGATCGCGTGTGGCCAAAGCCTGCTGCACGGTCTTTGGCCGTCGTTTGGCCAGATCGATCAGCAGGTCGTCCCGTAGAATCCGGCGTGGCGGTCGATTGCGATAGGCGGCTTCTTCTTCACGCCATTTTGCGATTCGTTGAGCGACCAGCAGCTCACGTCGCGGCAGTTTGTGAATCCCTGAGACACGTTCCCATGGAGGCGTTTGTTCCTCTTCGAAAATGTCCAGGCACATGCGATCAAATTCCGCATAGGCCCATTGAAGACTGCCGCCTGATTCCGGGACTTGCTCTGACGCTCCCAGATCTCCGGCAAAAAAGCAGCGTCCTCCAGGGCGTAATGAATCTGTTCGGGCGAAAGAGGACGACGCAGCCAGTCGGTTCGTGTCTGATTACTGGCCACTCGTTTTCCCAGGACTCGTTCCACAATCGCTGAATACGACAACGGATAGCTGCGTCCGCGCAAACCTTCGGCAATCTGGATATCAATGAGCTTCTTTGGCATCCGGCCGCACATCTGGACGCAGAATTTAATCTCCGCCTGACCACCATGCACGATCACGGCGGTGGAGTCGTCGGCCATAATGTCCCACCAGGACGTCAGTGTCGCGACCGCCAGCGGAGCCACGGCCACGCAGCATTCGGGCGTCGCAAACTGCAGCAGGCCGAGTTCGGGCCGATAAGAGATATCCGAGACGAACTCCGAATCGAACGCGACAATTCCACACTGCCGAATGTGTTCGCACAGTTCCAGAAAGTCTTCGTGATGAGTAAGGATTTTTGTATCCATCGAGCGATTCGTATGTGTCCGTCTGAACAGAGAGATTCCGTAACATGCGACTGACGTCGAACGTTTTTTTGAGGGCAGGCCGATGTGATGCGGCGTCGCATCTTCGTCCACCAAATGAGGTATAGCAGGTTGACCGGCTCTGGGTGAAGCACAGACCAGGGTCTTCTCCGCTCATCGCCACCGATTTGAGAAGTCGGACCACCGGCGCGGTACTCCCGTGATCCTAATCCGCAATCCCGAACCGAATGATGCACCACAATGCCTTAAAACCGTCGCGCCAGCCAATCTTCTTGCCTTCGGCGTACGTTCGTCCGGCGTAGCTCACCGACGTTTCAAACACACGCAGATGCCGACGAGCGATTCTGGCCGTGATTTCAGGCTCAAATCCAAATCGATTCTGTACCAGCTTCGGAGTAATGTCATCAATCACGCTGCGGCGGAACACCTTGTAGCAGGTCTCCATGTCCGACAGGTTCAGATTCGTGAAACAGTTCGACAGCGTCGTCAGGAAACGGTTGCCCAGATAATGCCAGAAATACAAAACACGATGCGCCCGGTCTCCCAGAAAACGACTTCCAAACACGACGTCCGCCTGGCCTTCCACAATGGGCTGCAGTAAACGCGGGTATTCGGATGGATTGTATTCCAGATCGGCATCCTGAATGATCACAATATCGCCATCGACATGCGAAAACCCTGTCTTCAGCGCGGCCCCTTTGCCTTTGTTGACGTCGTGAAAAAAGATGCGAATGCGATTAAAATCGTCGGTACCGCCCTCGGCTTCAAGGGCCTTGAGGACGTCTCGAGAACGATCTTTGCTGCAGTCGTCAATCAGGATCAGCTCCTTTCGAATCGGAACTTCTCGAACGCGATCGATGAGCAGTCTCAGTGTTTTCTCTTCATTGTAAACCGGGATGACGACCGACAGGCGCATCTCTGGCGGGATCACGTAAAACCCTAACTGCTGGCAGGTGGATTCCCCGAGCGTGCTTTTTTGCTGGGCGTACCATTCCGGTGACCATGGTCGCAGGGATTGAGGTATTTCAGAGGCTGTCATCGACGGAAAATCTTTCGTTGTGCTCGAATTTGACTGTCCCAGAGTCACGAACAGTTCCAGAGACCTTTTTCAACCAATCCGATATAACGCATCATTCAGAACTTTACGAGTGCGGGATCCGATTCCGAAGCTCGCCTCAACCTCACACTTTCATCCAGAATCTGCGTGCAGGCGGCTTTCAGGCGGTCAGAATCTGCAGAAACGACCAAAGCCGTTCCGTTTCGTGCCGCTTTTTCGCCGATCCGTCCGGGACTGGTGTGAATGATGCGTACGCCCCCAGGATAAACTTCGTCAGCAGTTTTTCCATTTCGCAGGTCCGAGTTTAACTCCGCATGAATCCAAACTCCGGTTTCTCCAGGTCCCAGAAACGTGCGAAGTGACAAAGCGATGCGGCCCATCGTGAGCCGTCCGTTGATGTCGTGCGAGAAACGAAGCCACCGACGATTGTGCTTTGGGCAACGGAACACCATGCAGTCAATTCCCATTGGTCCGAAATACCCCTGTGTCGCTGCGGAGTTGGCAATCTGGAGACAGTGATCAATTGCCGGTTGCCAAATGGACTCATGCCGAGCAGACCGTACGATGCTGCCTCGATAACGTCCCGCGTCATCGGTGAGCATCTCTGCGGCACCCATGAATTGAATTTTCGCCGACGGACTGACTGGCTGTCCCAGGTGGAACTGCAGCCCGCATTCTGAAATGCGTTCCACCCAGGGTTCGACATACACAGCTTCACCGGATTCAAATCGCGTTTCCAGCCACGCTCGATGTTCGCTCCTGAGGTCTGTCGTTGTCCCCAGCAGACGATTGCGAGACGCATGGCTCAAATCTGCCTTAATCACCCAGCCTCGTTGAGAATACTCACATGCGGCTTTGATCGCAGCGGTCACTTCAGGCTGAGACCGACACAGCGTCCCGAATGAATCCACGCGCTCCGTGCCATTGATCTCAATGGCCGCGTCAAACGTCGATTGAAACTGACGGCTATTGATCGCCCGCACGACATGACGGTCTGGCGCATTGACGAGAAGTCCCGCTCTCTGGAATACGGCCACGGCGGAGTCACTCCATCCCCACGGAACTGCATTCCAGAAGTTGCTTTCGCCAGAATCTGATCGCCGTTCGTGCTGCAATCTTGCCGCAACTTCATCGATCGTCAGAAACTCGACGCCCTGTAATGCGGACGGTATGTTAGCCGGGCGAGCGTCATGAGAAACAACCACGATTGATCGGAGTGGCGATGCATCAGGCGATTTGCTTGCGTTGTTGGAAGTTTCTCCTGCCAGCAAGCCCATGACGGGCCCGATGTCCGCCACCAGCTGTCTGGTCCTGGCCGAAGCGACGGTTGATGTCGGCTGGAGTTCATCCTCAAAGAAAAAATTTGGCAGCAGGACACGGTACATAAGACGCGGTCAATCAAATGGAAGAAGGATTTCGTCGCGGGCTCAGTGGAAGGGCGAATATAGACTCCGCGCGGCCTAAAATGACACTTTTGCGGCGCAGGATTGTAACCCGAAGCGTTAGCGAGGGATTGGGATTTGCAGCGCTCGCTGACACTTCGGGTTAATATCACATGCGACCGCGTGAGGTATATGCGGTATTCGGCTTCGCAAGAAACGTTCAGCTTTTACCCTCCATCAACGCAGCGAAGCCCGCGTTCCACCGCACGCCCGGCCAGATTGTCAGTATACGGCAAGGTGTGTGCACTGGAGAGCAATACACCACTGCGGATCCGCCTGCAACCATGGTGCATTGCGCTTCGCGGCGCACACCCTGCAAAAATCGCAGTCCCATGGTCGGTCAGTTGACGGATCTGGCTCTTCCAGCGAAAGTGTAAGGGGATACAATGCCTACATTCCCGCCGAACCGCTTCCTTGGCGGTGCAAACGTTCCACACACCGTTCGACGAATTCTCACTGAACCACTCGTCGAAATTCTGAACGAGGATTGATATGCGCTGCAAATACTCAAAATCTGTCCTGGCCGCTGTTGCGGGACTGACAACTGCCGGATTTTTGCTGGCAACAACCGGCGCATCTTTCGCGCAGGAGGCTGTTGCCCCGGCTGCGGGACTTCCCGAGGTGGTCGAATTCAATCGAGACATTCGTCCGATTCTTTCTGACAACTGCTTCTTCTGTCACGGCCCTGATAAGAATAAGCGCGAGGCAGAGTTGCGGCTGGATACGGTGGAAGGATTAGTCGGCAGCGATGGCACTGGCGGTGCCCTGGTTCCGGGAAAACCGGACGCGAGTCAACTGTTTCAGCGCGTGACGTCGACAGACGAAGAAAAGAAAATGCCGCCGACGAAGTCGGGGAAGTCGTTGTCAGAGCGCGACATTCAGTTGTTGAAAAAGTGGATTGAGCAAGGAGGTCAATACGAAGGACACTGGGCATTCCTTCCAATTCGCACGAGCATGGCAGATGCGGCTGCCGCAGGGGACTCAACAAGTTCCCGCATTGATGCCTACATTGCTCAATCGCTGGCAGAGCACAAACTGCAGCCGTCCACAGAAGCGGATCGCATCACGCTGATTCGACGACTCAGCGTTGATCTGATCGGACTACCGCCGACAACCGAACAGGTCGATGATTTTCTTGCCGACCAGTCACCCGGTGCGTACGAGAAAGTTGTTGACCGATTGTTGGATTCTCCACATTTTGGCGAACGACTGGCAATGTGGTGGCTGGACCTCGTGCGGTACGCCGACACCGTGGGCTATCACGGCGACCAGATGATGAGCGTGTCGCCATTTCGGCAATATGTGATTGAATCGTTTAACGCCAACAAACCGTTTGATGAATTCACGGTCGAACAGCTTGCCGGCGATCTGCTGCCTGAACCGACGCGATCACAACAGATTGCATCCGGATACAATCGCCTGGGAATGATGAGTGCCGAAGGGGGCGTGCAGGATAAGGAATATCTCGCAAAGTATATTGCCGAACGAGTTCGCAACGCCTCCGGTACATGGCTGGGGATTACTCTCGGATGTGCAGAATGCCACGATCACAAATTCGACCCGCTGACCACGCGCGACTTCTATAGCTTTGAGGCGTTCTTTGCCGACATTAAGGAACGCGGTCTGTATTCCGGAGCGAACTCGGACGGCAACTGGGGACCGTTTGTAAAAGTTCCCAACGAACAGCAGGCGGTGGACCTGACAGCACTCGATCAGCAGATTGCCGCCAGGAAAATGATTCTTGCAACTGACACTCCGGAACTTGCCGCGGCTCAGGCTGATTGGGAGAAGACGCAGATTCCGTGGACGCCCCTGACTGTAGATTCAATGGTTTCTGTGGAAGGTGCGAAACTGGCACTGCGGGCGGACGGTGCAGTGCTGGCGAGTGAAAAGAATCCGGCAACGGATACGTACAAACTCACGTTTTCGAACCTGCCGCCGAATATTACCGCATTCCGTCTGGAGGTGCTGCCCGATGATTCTCTGCCAAACAAAGGACCTGGCCGAGCGGGCAACGGAAATTTCGTGTTGTCGGAATTCATTGTGAAAGTCCTGTCACCGACGCCCGTACCGCCGGAAGGTGCCGACAGCGCCGCTGCTGAAGAGACGCAGAAAACAACAGGACCGGATGAAGCGATAAAAGTCATTGAAGAGATCGACGTCCCGCTGCAAAACGCTACGGCGACTTACGAACAAACCGGAGCCCCAGGCGGCAATCCGTACGGCAAATGGGCGGTCGAAGCTGCAATCGATGGCGATGCCAGGGGCAAGACCTGGGGCTGGGCAATTATGGAGAAAGCTGGGCAGCCGAATTTTGCCGTGTTCGAAACGGTCGCAGATCTGACGCTCAGCGAAGGCGAAAAGCTACAAATTGTGATGGCTCAGAATCTCGACAATCCCCAGCACAACCTCGGCTGCTTTCGGCTGTCTGTCGCCACAACGCCGCGTCCCATCAAAGCGACCGATGCTCCACCGGCAAATCTCAACGCCGCGCTCGCCGTGGCTGCGGACCAGCGCACCGACGCACAAAAGGCTGAACTGGCGACATTCTATCGGTCGATTTCTCCTCTGCTGAATCCAGTGCGGGATGAGCTGGCGGCGCTCGAAAAGAAACGTGGAGAACTGGACGCGTCGATTCCGTCGTCGCTGATCACAGAAGCCGTCGTGCCACGAATGGTGCGCATCCTTCCGCGAGGCAACTGGATGGATGACAGTGGCGAAGAAGTCACGCCCGCGTTTCCTGAAGTTTTGTCCTCCGGTACGACTTCAGATCATCGCCTGAATCGCCTGGATCTTGCGAAGTGGATTGTGGCTCCGGAGAATCCGCTGACGCCGCGTGTGGTCGTGAATCGCTTGTGGAAAATCTACTTTGGAGCGGGGATCTCCCGCAAACTGGACGACCTGGGCGCTCAGGGCGAATGGCCCAGCCATCCGCTGTTGCTCGATTTTCTGGCGGACGATTTCCGCAGTCATGGCTGGGATCTCAAACGCACAATTAAAGCGATGCTGATGAGCAGGACATATCGACAGTCATCACTCGCCGATGAGACACTTCGTGAAGCAGATCCGTACAACCGCTGGCTCGCCCGCCAGGGGCGTTTTCGCATTGATGCAGAACTTGTGCGTGACAACGCGCTGGAAGTCAGCGGTCTGCTGGTGGACTCCGTCGGCGGCAAAAGTGTGTTTCCGTATCAGCCTGCAGGCTACTGGGCGTATCTGAATTTCCCAGCGCGGGAATGGCAGAATGATGTCGGCGAAAAATTGTATCGTCGAGGGCTTTACACCCACTGGCAACGGCAGTATCTGCACCCGAGTTTGCTGGCGTTTGATGCACCGAGCCGTGAGGAATGCACGGCTGACCGCGCGAGATCGAACACGCCACTTCAATCTCTGGTGCTGCTGAACGATCCCAGCTATGTCGAAGCGGCACGTGCGTTTGCGGAATTGATCGTGCGTCAGGGCGGTGCGACGACGAGCGATCGACTCAACTTCGCCTTCCGCCGCGCTGTCTCACGTCGCGCCACAGAAGATGAGCTTGCCGTACTCGAACAGTTATTGAAGTCCCATCTTGCCGAGTACGAAGCAAATCCTGCCGGCGCTGCCGAAGTGCTGTCCGTCGGAGCCAAACCAAGCTCCGAAGATCTTCAGAAACCTGAACTCGCGGCGTGGACCAGTGTGGCACGAACCATTCTGAATCTGCATGAAGTGATTACCAGGAATTGACACCATGACCGCTGGATTTCATGCAGGATGGACATTCATGTCCGTCGCACAACCATGAAAGCTTGTCGATGCGACGATCCTGGTGTCACCAAAGCCTCTCGCACTTTGATATTTATTAGCACAGGGCTCGAACAGAAATGTCCAGACGACGGGGATCAGAGCCTGAATTGAGCGATCGTTCCAACGGAAAAATCGCGTGATCCGTTTGCGATCCTCAACCGTTTCGGGATACTTCGTAATGAAATGTCGTGATACGGTTGAGTTCACGACATCCGCAGAAGACATTCCGTGCATGTACTTCATGCGGTCGTCGCTGAAAAGTTTGTCGTCCCGCCTTCAGGCGGCAATTCGGGCTGAAGGCTGGACGACAAACGCCTCACGGATTCCTGCATGTCGAATCATCATAAGTCTAATGTCCTCGGCGACGAGGCACTGTCGTGTAACTGAATAGTTGTTGGTATCAAATAGTCAGAGGGAGAGCAACATGTCGAACGGGCGTCCAACATTCGCGTTTTACGCAGCCGTGCTGGCGGTGGTCGGTGGCCTTGTCTATTTCGCGGGTATGCAGGCTGGGTACTTTGGTAACCCAGGTGGCGATCCGGCAGCAAATAAGAACGCGGGCAAAGACGGCGGTGACGCTCCGCAGCTGGACCCGAACAAGATCAATGTCGGTGGCGGTGGTGGAGCCGGTGGCGAAATGGCTGCTGAAGGATCTTCGGACGACATCATTACGACAAAGAAAGAATACGATTTCGTTCCGGCAGAACGCCTGCCTCCGGTGAAGGGCACTGCTGGTTATGCGAAACTGGAAGACAACACTGTGCAGTTTGCCCTGAATGTCTGGGCGGGCTGGGCACCGATTATCCATGCCAACGAAGGGTTTCAGCCAAAGAAGGTCTGGAAGACAAAAGACGGCAAAGAATTCCGGGTCCAGCTTGTGCTGGCGGACAATCCCGTGGATATGCGGGACAAGTATGCTGCCGGCGACTTCCACATTGGCTGGGCAACCGTCGATATGCTTCCGTTGTTCATGGAAGGCTTTGTGGACGCCGGCGGCAAGCCGCGCGACAGCAGGATTATGCCGCGAATTTTTCAGCAGGTGGACTGGTCCAATGGCGGCGACGGGATCGTTGTGCGTGAAAATATTCGCACGGTACGTGACCTGCGTGGCAAGACGATTGTCCTCGCTCAAAATTCTCCGTCGCAATACTTTGCTTTGAGCATGCTTGTGGCTGGCGGCGTCCAGCCGGGGGAAGTCACTTTCAAATACACGAATGATGCATTCGAATCGGCGGCGGCATTCAATGCCCAGAAAGACATCGCCGCATGTGTCTCCTGGGCTCCTGACATCTACAAGTTGTCCGAACAGCCCGGAAATCGGATGCTGGTCGATACGCAGACCGCCAACAAACTGATAGCGGACGTCTGGTTCGCCCGCGCAGATTTTGCTCAGGATCATCCGGACCTGATCGAAGGGATTGTCCGCGGGATTTTTGATTCCATCGAATCTCTCAAAGCTCAGGAAGAAAAACAGAAGGTCGCGGAATGGATGTCGGCAGGTTATGCGATCCCTGCCAGCGATTGCCTGGGAATGCTGGGAGATGCGCACTGGACAAATTTTGCTGAAAACAGCCAGTTCTTTCTGAATCAGAACAATCCGTCACGATTCGAATCCGTTTGGCAGCAGGCCTATTACATCTATCGCGGCATTCGCTCAGTGACTCATCAGCCTGTCCCGTTCGATCAGGTCGCTGATTTCAGCGTGCTGCAGCGTTTGCAGAGCGAAGCAAAATACTCATCGCAACGCGACGAGTATCAGGCTCAATTTGCCCCAAAGACGACTGGTCAGATCATCGCGGAATCGGATGAAGTGCTGACCAACACCGTCATCATCCACTTCGCTCCGAAGAGTTCGGATCTGATGAACAAAATCGTTCGCAAAGATGCTGAAGGCAAAGAGATCGAAGAACTGTACGATCCGAACGTCGATTTCGTTCTGGAAGAAATCTCAAAAATTGTGGGGCAGTTTGGGGCCGCTCGAATCGTCATTGAAGGACACACGGATGCGTCCATGAAAGCGTTATTGCCTGATGATCTGCTCGTCAAGCAACTCTCTGAGAATCGCGCCAATGCCGTGAAGGAAGCCCTGATTCAAAAGTACAAACTTGATCCGAATCAGTTCAACACCGCCGGCATTGGCTGGGACCGTCCGGCGGATCCCAAAGATCCAATGAACCATGCGAAAAATCGCCGAGTAGAGATTCGGGTGTTCAGCGCGGAACAGGATTGAATTGGCCAAAACACGCAGCATTTCGGCAGATTCTGCCGATCCTGCAGTATGCCGATGGCGAATTACAGAGAAGCGGAGCTCCATATAGTGGCGACGGGTGCCTGATGAGCCAAAACATCAGGCATTCGTCTGGATGTGGTCGCAGGCAATCGCTAAAAGACCGTCTCAGCGTTGGGGTGCCTGAACCCCGGCCGGACGGTTTTGACACTTGCGATTTGCTGACGGTAACAATGGATTTTCGACGGATGAATCCACCGCGAACTGCCGCCATTCTGGGACTCATCTTTTTGAGTCTGCCCGGATGCAAGTACGATCGTTCGTTTATGAACATGGACAGCAACTCGGGGTCTCCGTTTTTCGGGCTGCAGCTGGCAGTTGATACCGGCACTCGACCGCCAGTGAATCGTCAGCCTGGCAGAGACGACGATCGGCCCACCTCATCACACCGACGTTATCCCGCAATCCCGGATCACAGTGATTCCGCATCCGGGTCTCAGACGTCAGTTCTGTTGACGCGCTCGGCGGCCACGAAGCTCAGTGGCTTTGAACGCACCTCAGATGCTCGCGAACTGAAGACGAACGTTCGATATTCATTGCAGGCACCGACGACCGACGAATCACTTCAGGTGCATTCGATTGATCTCCGGCTGTCGGCGTTCTGAAGTACAGCAGTTCTGTCGACTGAGGGTGTACCGTCCGCCCTTTACGCTGCCGACGGGCACTCGTGCAAACGCGAAAGACCGCGACCAGTAGGACTGGTCGCGGTCTTTGCTTTGTTTCAGAGTCGACTTGAACTGCGAACGGGGGATACGTTTGCGAATCAGGCGAGAATCGAGTCACGTTAAAACGTGCACTCATTCGTGATCCGGGCCTACGCGGTTGGTTTGAGATCTCCGTCGGGGTTACAGAAGCCGATTCTGAAAAGACCTCAGCGTCCGGAGACGCCTGCAGTCCTCTACAACTGAATGATCGGCTACCGGGATCGCTTGCTGAAGTCCTAAGTTGTGTCTTTCTGACAGAATCTCGAATGGCACGAAAGTAGCTCATGGAGATTCCCGGTGACTGCAATGGTTCCGGATGATCTGGTATCCTGACTTCCCTGGAACGTATTCATCACTGCTCACACGATTGATCCGCAAAAAATGTCACAAACTCTGCCTGTCATCGAATCGTCTGCATTGCAGACTTTGCTGAGTCCCACCTTGGTGATTTTTCGTGATCGGCTCCTGGCGAATCTTGACAAAATGCTGGTGATGGCCGGTCATCCAGCCCGATTGCGACCGCACTGCAAGACTCACAAGATGGAACAGATTGTCCGGTTGTGGGTGGAACGGGGCGTCACGAAGCACAAGGCTGCAACGATCGCCGAATGCGAAATGCTGGCTGCTGCGGGTGCCACCGATGTACTCCTGGCCTATAATCCAGTGGGGCCGAATATTGGTCGCGTCATCGGTCTCGCCGCGAAGTTTCCGGCGTGTCGTTTTTCTGTGACGGCCGACCACGAAAAACCGCTGCAACTTCTGTCGGCGGCGGCGGCCAAAGCCAGCGTGACGATTGGCGTCATGCTGGACGTGAATGTGGGAATGAATCGGACCGGAATTCGTCCGGACGATCCTGCCGCGGTGACTTTGTATGTGCAGGCATCTGAGTTGCCGGGCCTGCGGGCTGCTGGATTTCATATTTACGACGGCCATCAGCGACAGATGTCTTTGGATGAACGCAAGGCCGCTGTGGCAGCTCAATGGCCCGCAGTTCCTGAGCTGCAGAAAAAATGCGAAGCGGCAGGTGCTTCAGTGCCTGCGCTGGCGTGCGGGGGAACTCCGACGTTTCCGTGTTACGCCGAAATGCAGGATCCGGGAATCGAACTCTGCCCGGGAACCTGCGTACTGCATGACACGGGATATGGAACAAGTTTCCCCGATCTGCCATTTGAGCCTGCCGCGGCCGTCGTAACGCGCGTCGTCAGTCGTCCGGCTCGCGACCGAATTACACTGGACATTGGAAACAAAGCCGTCGCCGCAGATCCTCCGAAGGGTGCTCGCGCGTTCTTTCCAGACCTGCCCGATGCAGTGCAGGACAGTCACAATGAAGAGCACATGGGACTTATTACGCCCGAAGCTGATCGATATCAGCCGGGCGACGTGCTGTTCGCGATTCCAATGCATATCTGTCCCACAAGTGCGTTGTATGACCGCGTCGCCATCATCGACAAGGGCCAGGTCGCCGAATACTGGGATGTGACCAGTCGAAATCGCAAAATCACAATTTGAGCGTTGGATCGTATCCTTACACAAGAAATGTATGTCCATGACCACACCTCGACCACTCAGTCACTCTGACCTGCTCCAGCTGAAACGCTGGAACACGCCGACGATCTACAACGGGTGGGAACAAATCACAAAGCGTGATTTCTGCGCGGACGGTTTCAATCCGGAAGAAACCCGCGACTTTATGCCTCAAATGGGGCCGATGGTGGGTTACGCGGTGACGGTCGTGATTGAACCCGGCAATGCCAGTCATCGCAAAACACTTCCAAATGCCACGTCAGAATATCGACGTTATCTCGGCAGTGTTGCCGGGCCCAAGATCGTCGTGATTCAGGATCTCGACAAGCCAGGAGTGATCGGCTCGTTCTGGGGCGAAGTGAACGCCTACATTCACAAGGCACTGGGCTGCGTCGGTACGATTACGGACGGAGCGATTCGCGATGTGGACGAAATGACCAACGCGGGTTTCAAATCCATCGCGCGGCGATTGTGCGTCGGACATGCGGCTGTGCAGCCTGTCCGGTTCAATTGCGACGTCGAAGTTTTCGGTCGCGGTGAGCCCCGGCGATCTCATCCATGCCGACAAGCACGGGTTTATGGTCATCACACCGGAGGAACAGCCTCAGTTGCTGGAAGCCGCCAAATTCATGGATACAAACGAGTGTGAAACCGTCATTGCTGCGGCACGCAACTCATCCGGATTGACGACCGAAGAGATTCTGGACAACCTGAGCACAGCGTCTCGGCAATTCCGTGACAATGCAAAGCATAAATTTGCGAGGGGCGGCGAATGGTAGCTGGCCATCAATGACCGGGCCTGACAGAGCACTCGGGGGACCCGACTGGCAGCACGCCCCGCAAAGACTCAATCGGCCTTCTGCCGTTTCGGAAGCACATGCAGCAGTGTCAGCACGTCTGCCCGCCAGGTTGGCAACACAAAACTGATCACCGTCGCCTCCATGTTGGTCAACGTCACCGCGATACTGGCGACCCGCATCGGCCACATCGACCAGTCCAGCAGCATTGCGGTGGCTCCTCCGAGTACCAGCCATTGCGAATACTTTGCGCCGTAAGTGTGATAACTTGGAATGCGTCCGTACTTCCACAGTCCATACCCGGTTGTTATGGCATAGCTGACAAGTGGCACGATGAACCAGACGATTTCCGGCAGCAGCTCTTTCCATTTCAACATCAGACTGCCGATCGCAAGACAGCCGTAGAGCGTTGCATCGGACGCACTGTCGAGTCGAGCTCCGAAGACCGACCGCTGATTGAGCCACCTGGCAAGCCTGCCGTCCACCGTGTCTGAAAGACTCAACACGATAAAACCGATCGTAAAGACCGTCGCATTCCCGATGAACGCAAACCACAGGATCACGAGCGAGCCAAGAAATCGAGCGACGCAAATCACATTTGGAATCGTTAAGTAACGATCCTGATATGGTTCTGGCCCGTCAGCTTCTGCGTCTGGCGTCTTCGAATCGGCCGAACTGTCAGGGTGTTTATGTGTGCCAGGCATCTCAGTCGTCCGTCGCGGTTTGTGTCAAAGTACCAGACATAAAAAATAATAGAACGCAGGCGCAGTGAAAGTCAGACTGTCCACGCGATCGATCATTCCACCCATTCCGGGCAGAATCGAGCTGCTGTCTTTCACGCCCACATCACGTTTGATGGCAGACATGTTTATGTCCCCAAGAAATGCTGCGATCACGATCAGCAGTCCCGATCCGACGGACAGAAACAGGCCGCGTAATGTGAAAACTGAAGGAAATGACGTCAACCACGGAGCAAGCAGTAAAGACAGGACAACTGAAATAATGACGCCTCCGGCAAATCCTTCCCATGTCTTGTTGGGTGATATCGTGTGTGTGATCTTTCGACGTCCGATCGCACGCCCCACAAGTGCCTGCGCAATGTCGTCCATTTCTGTAATAAGCATGACAAACAGAAACCAGCCAGAAGGTCCGACGGCAGGCTTGTGATGAGTCGCAAACGTAAACAGCAACGCTGCATGTGACAAACAGTAGACCAGCAGCATCACGCCCCAGTAGACACCACCTGTCGTACGAATATAACCCTGCGTTTCTCCGTTTGCCAATCGCACGGTACTCAGTAACAGCAGCATGCCGATCGGCAGAATGAACTTCGCTTCATTTTCAAAACCTGCAGCGATCAGGATGTACTGCACCGGAATCGATGCAAAGGCCACGATCATCGCGGCTCTTCCGATCCGTAGTTTGCCAATGAGTTCCAGGAATTCTCTGAGCCCCAGAAGACTGGCGACGGCAAGAAGGACGGCAGCGCCCGAACGCTGAAACACGGCTGCAAGGGATATCAGCACCGCCAGTG
>JBBJME010000262.1:0-10347 GCA_037719765.1 Planctomycetaceae bacterium | reverse complement strand
TCTGCGGAGCCCTCGCCGGGCTGGGTGGCGTCATGGTGTCGTCACGGCTCAACGCCGGAGATCCAAAATACGGCACGATGTACGAACTGGAAGTCATCGCGGCTGTGGTCGTCGGTGGCACTTCCCTGATGGGCGGCGAAGGACGCATGTTTGGCACCCTGATCGGGGCTTTCATCATTGCCGTGATTCGCAATGGGATGAATCTGATGGGAGTCAACTCAGACAGCCAGGAAATGGTTCTGGGTGCCGTCATGTTGCTGGCCGTTTTGCTCGATCGCGTGAAACGGATCAGGATGGCGGGGGTATAGATTTCAGAATTTACACAATCGCCTCATTTGGAACCGGTTTTTGAACTGACGGAGTGTTCGCTGGACGCATCCAGATTCTCGATCAGTTATCTCAAACAACTCTTGAATCCTGCCGGACGCCCCATTATGGTGCGGGTCCGCATGCATGAATTTCCCTCTGATCTTTCAAACTTGCTCTTTTCGGTATTGCGATGAACAACACGAAACTGGACGACATTTTCATGAGCATAATCTGTATGGCAGGTTCATTCTGGAAACCGCGAAGTGCTCGTCGTGCTTCTGCGTCCAGAATCGAGCGGATTCCGGCTGCAGAAATCCTTGAGAGTCGCCAGTACTTGTCGGTTGACGCCGTCATTCAGTGGAATCAAATCCTGCTGGATGCCATCCGCACTGATCGCACAGCGCCACCAATTGCCTCGCGAGACATGGCGATCATGCACACCGCCATCTTCGACGCGGTAAATTCAATCGATCGTCAGTACGCTCCCTACGCAACGACGGTTGTCGTCCATCCGCGCGCTTCCAAAGAGGCTGCCGCCGTGTCTGCCGCTTATGAAACGCTGATTTCAATGTTCCCCGCACAGAAGGAGACGTTTGATGCCAAATACGTAGCGGCGTTAACTGCTGTTCCGGATGGTCAGGCAGAGACTGACGGTGTCAACGCTGGCAAGGCAGTCGCGAGCCAGATCCTGAATTTGCGATCAAGCGACGGCTCCTCGACGACCGTCACGTACACCCCCGGAACAGATCCCGGTGACTGGCGTCCAACGCTGCCTGGGCTTCAATCTGCCGTGCTCTCGCAGTGGCCGAACGTACAACCGTGGGCGATGACCAGCGGTTCGCAGTTCAGCCCGATTGCTCCGCCAGCGTTGACCAGCGTTGCATACGCGACGGCACTGAATGAGGTGAAGTCCATTGGTTCCGCCACGAGCACAACTCGAACGGCAGAGCAGACTGCCATCGCTAAGTTCTGGGCCAACGGTGGCGGTACTGCAACGCCGCCAGGCCATTGGAACGTGGTCGCCCAAATTGTTGCTGAAGACCGGCACAACTCACTCGAAGATAACGCTCGCTTATTTGCGATGCTCAATATCGGACTCGCCGACGCGGCATGTGCCAGCTGGCACGCGAAGTACGAGACCAATCTCTGGCGCCCCATTACCGCGATCCAGTCTGCGGATATCGACAACAACGAGAAGACGGTTGCCGATCCTTCATGGACGCCGCTGATGACAACTCCTGCGTTCCCGTCGTATACGTCAGGCCACAGTACGTTCAGTGGAGCAGCGGCCGCAGTGCTGAAGGGCTTCTTTGGGACGGATCGAGTTCGCTTTGTCCTGCCTTCTGAAGCGGCAGGCGTGGCAGATCGCGCGTTCAACAGCTTTTCTCAGGCCGCCGCGGAATCAGGAATCAGTCGCATTTATGGCGGCATCCACTACAGCTTCGATAATGTCGCTGGACTTGATGTTGGCGAACGGCTCGGCAAATACGTAGTTCGAAACCTGCTGAAGAAGGACGCGGGTACAGCAACTGCCACTCTGGTTAACGGTGAGTTGTACGTGAACGGAACATCGCGAGCAGACAATATCCGCATCGTGAATCGCTCAGGCGGATTGACCGTGACGTCCGACGGTCGACTGCTTGGCCGTTTTTTTCCGTCAATGGTGACCCACATCACGGTTGATGCCGGTGCCGGAAATGATGTTGTGACGCTGGTGAATGTCAACGTCAGCAGTGACCTCTACGGAGGCCTTGGCAATGACATCCTGATCGGTGGCGACGCAGCCGATCGAATTTGGGGTGAAGACGGATGGGACACGCTGTTCGGTGCAGGGGGCAATGACATGCTCGATGGCGGCTCCGGACGCAATACACTGTTCGGCGGCTCTGGTAACGACACGCTCAAAGGCATCCGCCGCCTCGACTCCCTCTTTGGCGGCAGCGATCTTGATGAACTTTTGTGGAGCAACCTTGCCTGAGCAAACGGGAAATCTCATTGGCGTTGAATGTTGCACTCAGTCCGGTGCCGGAGTAGTCTGTGAACTTCGTTTCGAAGGTGCCTTCGGACTGTCGTTTTCTGATACACTAAGCAATTCAAGATGCAGACGATTGAAACTGAAGTCCTGTTCCGTCCCGATTCCGCCGCACTGAGGTTTCTCCCGGAAGGACCGTATGCATTATCCGATGGTCGGATGAGCTGGGTCGGGATTCAGCATGGGGCTGATTCGACATCCGGCTCAATCAATATCCTGAATCCGGAGAACGGAGCCAACGATTCCTTCCCACTCCCGGGCCGTCCAGGGTTTGCATTTCCGACAGATCAACCCGGAGTCTTTGTGACGGGCCTGGAACGGAGCGTTGGACTGTTCGATACGCGATCATCCAAATGGAGCCCCTTCATCACTGACGTGGATTCCAATGTTTCCAACACAATTATTAACGATGCGGTGGTGTTCGAGGGCAACCTGATTTTTGGATTCAAGGAACTGGAATTCAAAACAAATAAAGCTGGACTTTATCTGTGGCGACGTGCCGATCAGGCCTTGCTTCAGTTACGAAGCGATCAGATTTGTTCGAACGGCAAAGCCGTGCTGCGGAACGCTGATGGTTCCCTCACCCTGTTCGATATCGATTCGCCTTCGAAACAGATCATCCGCTGCCGCCTGGATATCGAAGCGGGCAAGTTGAGCGAGATTTCCGTCATCGTCGATCTGACATCCGAAGAGGTATTCCCCGACGGCATGATTCTGACACCCGATCATCAAAGCCTGATCGTTGCTCTTTATGATCCCGGCGATCCCACAGCAGGTGCCGCTCGTCAGTACAACATCTCAACTGGAAAGCTGGAAACAATCTGGACGTGCCCCGGATCACCGCGCGTCACGTGTCCGCAGCTCATCAAGCATCACGGCCGAGTGCGATTGGTGTTGACTACCGCAGTCGAGCACATGTCACCGGAACAGCAGGCAGGTCATGCCAACGCTGGCTGTCTGTTTGTCGGGGACACGGCGTTTTCCAGCATTGGAGACCAGCCCCTGTTCCCAGTGCCGTCAACGGAATGAGAAGTCCGCAGTCTATAGAATCCGCGCCGGGAAGAGTTATACTGCAGGTGGTAGTCGGTCAACCGAGACACGGCACGCCGCAATCGCCTGGGTCCAGTTTGCCAGCCAGTGCCGTCGAACAATCTTGTCAGGGAGTACGCATCATGAAGTGGGAAGGTCGTAAACAGAGTTCAAACGTTGAAGATCGTCGAGGAATGCGGGGACCTGCAGTGGCGGGCGGCGGCGGGCCGTTGCTGGTGGCCTTAATGATCGCCATGAGAATTCGGAGCGACTGAAGACCAGCAACGATTGGTCGTCAATGTCGCAAAAACATTCAGGGCAAGCTGCTACGCGCCAGCCACCTGGCCAGTATCGATGACAAGAGAGGGAATTCATCGGTGAATCCTGCACGACACAGAAACGATCTGGACAACGCTCTTCAGGAGCAGGTTCCGGGAACCAACTACACGCCCCCAAAGGTCGTGATCTTTTCCGACAGCGTTGCCTCTGGTTGCGGAAATGCCAGTGCGGCGATGGGACCGTTTTATTGTCCGGCCGATGAGCAGGTCTACATCGATCCGACGTTCTTTGATGAACTGGCCACACGCCATCATGCAAAGGGCGATTTTGCTCAAGCTTATGTCCTTTCCCATGAAGTCGCGCATCACGTTCAGAACCTGACCGGCTTCAGCGATATCGTGAACCAGGCAAGGTCGCAGCGCGACGAGCGACTTTCAAATCAGATGTCCGTCCGACTGGAACTGCAGGCCGATTTTCTGGCTGGAGTCTGGGCACATCATGCCCACAAAGCGTACGACATCCTGGAAGACGGCGACATGGAAGAAGGCATCAATGCCGCCAACCAGATCGGCGACGACAAACTGCAACAGGAATCCATTGGACACGTGGTCCCGGAACGCTTCACCCACGGCCGATCCGATCAGCGTGTCAAGTGGTTCAAAAAGGGACTTCTCTCTGGCAAGTTCAAAGACTGCGAGGAGTTGTTTGAACTTGACTATGACAACCTGTGACTTCAGTCATCGCTCTGCAACACCTGGCGAAATCGTACGACCGAGATGGCTTGAGCAGGATCATGCGATGTCGCATCGGCGTTTTCCGGTTCGTGTTCCTGTTCAACCAATTCGAACACTGCCGAGTCAAGTTTTACTGCAACTTCCCGTGTTGTCGTAATCAGCGACGGTCGCCCGCACGAAGTCAGCTTCGCGATCGCGCGAAGCGCCGATCCAAGATACTCAAGCTGGCCGTTGATCGTCGTGACCATCACGGATCCCTGATAAAGAGCAATCACGGGCTCCCATGCTTTCATCCCATTCACAAGCGGAATTGTTTCGACGACCTGCATCACTGCCTGTAGCGCTGCTTCCAGCTTTCGAAAAACGAGCAAGCCGCCTTCGTCAAAAGGCCTTACAAATGTCCCGCCAAAGCGCGAAGCCAGCCCGACAAGTTGTTCGAGGTGATGTTCTCGCAACTCGCACGCGACGAATTCTCCGTGGCAACTTTCCATTTCACAGGCGAAAGAATTTGTCACCACAACAAATGTCAGATACTGCACGCTGGCAACCTGCTGCGGTGACGGAATCTGACGAGGGAAGAAATTTCGGAAAAACGGTATTCCGGCCGCCTGAAGCGCCGTCACCGCGTCGTCCGCGACCATGCTGCGTTCGATGCGAAGCAGGATTTCACGGCTGCCTGAATTGGACAGCGTGATCAGTTGTCGCCCGGCCCGAAGTTCGATCGATGTCTGACGGCTGGAGGGCAGCGTAATGTCGACGAACAGTCGGTCCTGCTGAGCGGATGTGGCAACATTCATTTGAATTGAAAATGGAAGCTGCGGACCTCGAAGGACATAGCGACCCTCCGCCAACTCCAGTCCAAGACTAACGGTTTCATGAGCAGCCACTCGAACCTGTGCCACCACATGCGGTGAATGCGCCGGGCCGCCGATGCAAAACTTCCCGGTCTCCGGTCTCCGAATTTGTGAATTCGTCCGCAGGATCATTTCGACACTGGATGCAAAATCCACTTCGAATTCAAAGTCACATGCCTCACATCGGGCGTGCGATCGAATGTTCTCCATCGCGTCAAGTGATTGAGCAGCAATTCGACACGAAGGGCAAATCACGTCCCATGACAGATCAAACAGTCCTTCATGTACGCCATACAGGCAAACCTCAATGACAGAATCAGGCCGCAGTTGCAGCTTGCGGGCGAGGCAACGCGGCCGTATGTGGCTGACGTCCTGGGCAGATGCGGAACGAACGTAATCCGTCACCTTAAGAATCGCGGTGCGGTCCAGCGGGTAGCGGCTGAGACGATCTATCATTTGTTCAAGTACGAAACCGGATCGTTTCTTCAGGACTGGTGTCACTTCAAACGCATCCAGGAATGCGTCTGAGGTTTCGCGACGACCAGCGACCGAATCGATGCGAAGATACACACGGTCCAGAGCACGCTTCGTAACAGCGTGCATCTGAAATCTGGCAAACAGCAGTCCTGGCAAATGCCGACAATTTGCCCTGAACGAATGCGTGAGAGTCGTGCCTCCGTCGGCGCGACGATTCAGTTCTACGATGCTCGTCAGCCATCGCACCGGACCTCGTTGAAATTCGCGCAGGACACTCATTCGCTGCGCTTCGACCCATTCAAACATTTGCTCCTGCCATTGCATTCTCATTCGAGCAAATCGAACTTCAGCAATTCTCCTTCGGCCTCCGGATTCTGTTTGTTCGATCGAGTATTCAACGGCGGGCAGGTTGATCGCACGGTTCAGTCGTTCCGTGTTGGCGACGAACGGCCACAATTCTTCAGGTGTACAATTCAGATCCCACGAAAAGCAGAACGCTGCCGTATGCCCTGAATCGCCAACCGGCAACAACGGGTGGGACGTGACACTGGTTGCTTCGCCGCGCTGCAGGTGCAACAGATCATTCAGGAATTCGACTGCCGAGCCATAACGAAGGTCCAGTCGCTTCTGAAGCGATTTGTTGATGACGCCGCAGACTCCATCGCTCAGCAGTGCGTTGACTGTCTGCGGATTTGGCGCTGGAGCGTGCCGATGCGCGTCCGCAAGTGCCAGTGCCGTATCGGCTTGAAACGGCGGTTGTCCCGCTAACGCGTGAAACAGAGTCGCCCCCAATGAGTACAAATCAGACTGATGGCTCACCTGTGAACCACCATAAAAATGTTCCGGTGACATATACAACGGTGTGCCCAGCATTGATTCTGCGGCAGTCAGCGTTACGAACTCTGACGAGTGCTGCTGTCGTGCTATTCCAAAATCCGCGAGCTTCGCGATGGTTGTCCCGTTAACATTATCTCCAGCTGAACACAGCAGAATATTCTCCGGCTTGACGTCGCGATGCACGATTCCCAGTTCGTGGAGTTTCGTCAATGCAGTGGCAACGTCGACCGTGATGCCGATCGCTTCACGCTCGCACAGGAGCCCACTGGATTTCATATAGGCCGCCAGCGACTGTCCATTGACCAGTTCCTGCACCAGGAAAAAATAGCCGTCGGCCTCGGAAATTTCATACAGCCTGGTGACATAAATGCTGTCAATCTCAGCCAGCATGCGCGCTTCGCGCTGAAATCGAAGCCGCAACTCGTCATTTTGACATAAGGTCGCGGTGCAGAACCTTGATCGCGACAGTTCGGTCATTCAGCGGGTCATACGCCGAGTAGACGGTTCCCATTCTGCCACTGCCAATTTTTTGACGCAGCTGGTAACCACCCAGCGTCCCTTTTTCGAGTATTGGATCAACGCTGCTCGACAGGCGTTCCAGTTCATTTCGGAAATCGGACGCAGAATCTGTGTTTTCGTGGCGGTGCGGTGGAACAAACGGAGGAGCAATACCCCACGGTTCCTCCTGCGGAATGTCGATGCCGATGTCGATCAAGTTTTCAGCCACCGTTTTCCTTGTCAGTGTCAGAGAATGATAGGACTTTCATGCTGGACCAAGAGTACGAAAACCGGCAATTTGTCTGATGACCAAACGCCGTCCGCAAAGATCGCCTGGTCTGACGAATTCCCGATTCCTCGCAGCGTTTGGTCGACTTTCCAATTATAACCGCTTTAATATACCATTCGAAGGGACGAAGTTCCAGTTTTCAGGCCAGCGTGGTCCCAGTCCTCTGAGTGTCTTCAGCCTGAAGCACTTGGTGATTCCAGATATTGCCGAGTGCCCGTTGCTGACTTGGCGACAAATTGTTGTGCGAGTATCGAATTTCGTATTTCGCCTATGTCCACGATGAGATTTGCATGCTTCGATCTGTCATTCCGGAAAATAAGTCATCGACCAGGCTTAGCCAGATAAAGACGAACTGGGCTCAACTCTTTGCTGCAAATCAACCAACAGGCGAAGTCACGACAGAAGCGCAAAGGGAGCTCCTGATCAATTACTCCGGTGCTGTCTTTCGATATCTTCAGGGTGCTGCCAGAAATGAGCACGTTGCGCTGGATCTGGCTCAGGACTTTGCAGTTCGATTTCTTCGCGGAGATTTTCGTGCAGTTGATCCTGAGAAGGGCCGATTCCGAGACTTTCTAAAGCGAATACTCAGCAATCTTGTGAACGACCATTTTCGCAGACAAAAAGCCGAACAGAACCGTGTTCACGCGGCGGCTCAAAACGAAATTCAGTACGACGAGCCCATCGAGACCGATGCATTTGAACACGACTGGGTGCTTGAGATACTGCGCCGCACATGGGAGGCTCTCCAACAGCATCAAACTGAACACAACACCGCGTATTACGTCGTACTGCGAGCCCGTGCCGAATCAGCAGAATTGAATTCGCGGCAACTTTGTGAAGTTCTTTCGCAAGCTCTTCCTTTGCACTCGGTGAATGAAGCGTGGGTCCGCCAGAATCTCAGCCGAGCCCGGAAAGTTTTCGCAACTTTGCTGCGAGCGGAAGTCGCCGCCACACTGAAGGATCGCCGTCCCCAGTCTGTTGATGAAGAACTGGTCGCCCTGGGATTGTTGAAGTATTGTCAGTAGTCGGCTATCCAAACATTCCGGAATCACCGAACGCGGCATCGACGTCAAAGTACCCGAAATCATAGTTGGCCTGGACCCCGCCACTGGTCAGGCGAATGCTCGTCGTTTGGGCGTTGTAAAGCCGTGTTGGATCGTTGTAGTACGTCGCATCCAGCCGAGCAATCAATGTGCCGGTCAGTGGTGTAGGTGCAGGTCCACTGGACGGATTCCATCGGAACAGGTCGCCTGACTTTGTAATATAGACCCAGCCACGGATCGACTCCGAATAGAGAAACCGTTCCTGATTCGTCCCGAACGATTCGAAATACTTTCCGGTAAATCGCAGTTCAAACTGCTGATCAATTCGATAGGCTAACGGTGCAAATGCACTACTGAATGGTGCTGTCTCAATTTCCCCGCTGTCCAGAACTTGTCGAACCGTATGCTGCCCCGGGACCAGGTTGTTGAACCGATACACGCCTCGTTCTGTATTTGGGTTGATTCCCGAGTTCCATCGGAATCGACATCGCCCGTTAAGACTTCGCTGACGACGTTACCGTCGCGATCGATCAACTGAATCGTTCGATCATTCTGGTAGAGTTCCGATGCATCTCGTACTCCGCTCTGATTTGTATCCTCAAAGACACGTCCTGTGACCGAAGTCGGCTTGTAGTTGCCAAACTGCGGGCCATTGACATTGTTGCCAGCCGCCAGCGTAAACTGCGGATTGACCGCGCTGGACAGCAATTGTGGATTCATGTGATAAATCGGATCCAGCTGTTGAAGAAAGGTGCCTTGAACAAGTCCGCGTGAGCCGCCGCTCGCATTGTCCCAGCTGTAGACTGACCCGTCGGGCAAAATGTAGATCCATCCGTTGGACTGCCGCAGCCAGTTCTCTCCGTGACCGCCAAAATTCGTGTGATAGTTACCGGTATAAAACAGACCCAGCGACTGATCAAGGGCGTACGCGGCAGCAGCATCGACCGCAGCCGGTCCGGCGCTTTGCACGAAGCCCGATTGCTGTACCTCTCGGAGTGAATAGCTGCCGGAGATCAGCACTGTAAACTGATAAACTCCCCGTTCAGTTTCCGGATCTATCGAACTGTTGTTATTGAGATCGCGATCCGCCGTCACCGATGTATCGACGATCGTACCATTCGCATCGAGAAGCTGGATTGTCGTGCCGTTGAGGAAAGGTTCATTCACTGATTCAATCAGCAGATATTCATCCTGGTAGAATCGCACTGGCAACTGAGCGACGATCGTTCCGGACAATTGAAATGCAGTGTTATCCCATTTCGTCAGAGTGCCATTTGGAACAATGAAGTACCAGTCGTTATTGGCAGCACGCACCCATTTTTCCTGACCTCCATAGATGTTGAAATAGAAGTTTCCGCCTTGGACAAAGAAACCCAGGTCGACAAGAAATTTAGGCAATCGCACGCCGTCACCGTTCAGATCGAGCCATTTACGACCGGTGATCATCGCGACTTCAACTTCCACAGCCCCAATGTCAAAGCTCCCATTCTTCGGTCGCGATCGCCGCGTTGATCGGTCGTAATTCCCACGGATGTGAGGTCAATGCCGGCGTCGATCGCTGGGCTTCCCGCCACCAGAATATGCGTTGTGACCTTGCCGCCGTTGTTGGCAAGGACAGGGTTCAGGATCTGCGCGATCGGGCGAGTCCCAACACCGGCAATCCCGACCAGATTTCCGTTGACTCCATTTGCAAGTCCACCGCTTGATGCGGCATCACCGACAAGGTTGGCTGCGCTTCCAGTGAACATCGATCCGCTGAGATCATCTGCCTGATTGCCCGGACCGGAAACATTGCCGGCAACAATCGTGTTGGTCAACGTCGTTGGACCGCCCGTGGTCTTAATTCCACCTCCATTACTCGCAACACCCGCAGAATTCCCTGTGACCGTGCTGTTGCGCACGATGAGTGTCCCTGTCGAAGAATTCCACAGTCCGCCACCTTCAAGATCCGCGAAGTTGCCACTCA
>JBBJME010000071.1:0-29419 GCA_037719765.1 Planctomycetaceae bacterium | reverse complement strand
CGTCTCCCGGCGCAGAATATGCAACAGATCGAACCCGTCGATCCATTCCATTTCCAGCACATAAATCCCGCTGTCAATCTGAAATGCATGGACGGAAACCAAATGGTCCACCTGGATTCTCGCGACAATGGCCGAGACTTCAGCCAGACGGTGCATCTCCTGCTCATACTGGAGCTGCGACGCAAACGCCGACGGAGAAAAAAACTTCAGCGCCACAGGAATGCTGAAAGACGCCGCCCCACGCCGTTCGGCAAGCATCACGCATCCCTGACCACCAATCCCCAATCGCTTGATGAACGTGCGTTCCGAGGTCCAGTCGAGACCACGCCGCAAGAGCAGTGCCGAGTAGAACTCATGCAACGCCTGGACTTCAGCGGAGTTTGACGAAGCTTTTCGCGGGTGGCTTTGTGAAGTCACGGTTTCGGAGACTCAGGAGATCAAGATTTGTGACCCCGGAGTGTACGACAAATGCCTTCTTTCGTCCTCAGTTTCTTTCCGTCAATCACGCCAGTGCAGGAAATCACCTGAAAACGACATAATTATTCCAGTCCAAGTGGAATACCCGCAGTGAATAGACAACTGAGTGTTGATTCGATGCAGCAATAGAATTGACTCGAAGCGTCACACTCCGGGATCCGAGTCTTCACGAAATTTCGAATGCAACCGGCATTCCACGCTGGCAATACACCCTGTAAAGCTCCTAAACTTCGCAGAACTGGCAATTTGCGGAACGGAAGGCCTCAGCCATGAATCTGCGTACATCTTTAAGATCACCGACCGAACGTGTGATGGACGTGTTCCGTCGTCGAATTGTCGGTCTGCGATGCTGGCTCGTGCTCGCCGCATTGGTACTGCAGTTGTCACCGATCACTGCGGACGAGGGACCTGTGCGGTCCGAGGGTGATGCAGCTGACTTGGATGCCTTCCCTGAATTCCGTCTTGAACCACTGCTTCCGCGTGGGGATTCTTCCGGAACGGCATTACCGCCCGCGAATGACGGTGCTAGCGACGTGATCCCGGGGCGAAGTCGAAACTTCGATGGAACTGACACGCGAGGTCTTGATCGGCGCAACCGCGAAAGAACCAATGGTGGCTCAGGCCCCCCGGGCGATCTGCCACCTGTGCGAGATGATCGAACGCCATTGCCGGATGGTGGCACTTTTCCACTTCGTAATCCCTTTGCTCCCGCGTCGCCGCGTCGTCCTGACAACCTCACTGATCCCGCATTGCATGCCGAAGAGCCAGTATTTGCCGACGGATTCGACTGGAGACTTCAACCAGTCACGATGGCGGATCTTGAAGTCGGCCATCCCTGGGCGTTTGATCACACGAAGCCGAATCTTTCCGAAGTGGAAATGGAAGATTACGTCCGTCTGATCCGCGCGGTCAACGACCGCAAGGCATCGATTGGGCTCTACCTGCCTGACGACGTCAACATCAACAGTGCGTGGGAATCGGCTTTTTACAAATTTGCAGAAGCACGGCGTCAGGCGTGGCTTAATAGCAACTTGTTGATTCAGCCGCCTCGCAGCGGATTGTCGAATCCATTTGATACAGCGGTAGTCAGTGCGACTGATAATATTGTCGAACCCGCGAATCTGAAGTCGTATTCGCTGACGGCCGACATGCAGTCGCATCCGTCGGATTTCGTCGGACGTCCTGTCGTGTTGTATGGGCTGTTCACCCCGTCAGTCATGAATCAGCTGCAAGCGAAGCAGACGCTGGGAAATGAAAAAAGTGTCTACAAACTGCAACGCGGTTTTCTCAGAAACCTGTCCGACACTGCGAACATCGCGCTGGTCGATGCCGAAAGCTACGTGGACTACGATTCGCAGAAAAAAGCAATTGAAGCATGGCCTGTGGAACAGCGGATCAGCTATCCGGTACTGGCTAAGGGTTGGTTCGTAAAGCGAATGGGCGAACAGCCGCTGGTGTATTGCGATGTCGTGCGCGTGCTGACGCCGCGTCCTTACGATGAATACATTCGCGACAACGTTCGCAGTCGGCGGCGTGTTTCAGACGACGAGAGCTGGCTGTACTACGAAACACTGCGTCAGCTGCAGATTACCAGTGCGAAAGTTCAGGCAGGACTAGCGCTTGCGGATCAGCAATTGCGGGTCGAAACGCTCATGCGTGAAGTTCGTGAAAAAGGGACAGCGGACCGCACGCTTCTGCAAAATGCCTTGCGGAATGGAACGCTGGGTGACACTGATCCTCAGAATAACAGAACGTTTCAAGCTCGAATGACACGGCTGGAACGGCAGCTTGATCAACGGCTCAATCGATATCGCGAATTTCAGCAACAGCCAGAGAATTTTCCGATGTTCGTGGACATTTTTCAACACCCTGATCGATGGCAGGGCCACTTGGTGACGCTGCGTGGCCATGTGCGGCGTGTCACCTCACACGAAGGTGATCCCGGCCTGTTCAACGGCCAGCCTTTGCACGAACTATGGCTGTTCACGGACGACTCACAGCACAATCCGACTGTGATCGTGACACCGTCGCTGCCCGATGAGTTTCCCCGCAACGCCGACGTCGTGGATTCGGTCACAGTGACGGGATGTCTCTTCAAGATGTACGTATACAAGTCTCAGGATGAAAACCGCATCGCTCCGCTGCTGCTGGCGGGGCGCATTGAGTGGAATCCCACCAATCATCAAATTCTGGCTTTAGGGGACGGTGGGCATTTTGCTCCGGGATCGCGGCTGCTCGCAACTGCCAAAGCCAACTCCGGCAATCCCATGAGCGACACCATGGTGCTGCTGTTTGGTTTTGTCATGCTGCTGGCCACGATGACAGTTTGGGGGCGTGTGCAGCGGGATCGGCGCGAACACCAGCGACTCATGCGACTGGTGGACGAACGACCGGATTTTCATCAGACTTCGCAGGATATGTATTCCGGACCTTTTGCTGAATCCAGATACGAGCCCACCCACGGATGACCTCATCGGCTGTTGATTCCACTTTCAGTATCGTGCCTTTCTCTCCAATCACCGGTCGTCCAATCCGGCTTGGTGTGCTGATCAGCGGAGGCGGCACAACACTGCTCAATTTTCTGGATCAGATCAGCAGTGGAAATCTTGGCGCTGAAGTACCGCTGGTAATCGCGAGCCAGAAAAACTGCAAAGGCATCGATCGGGCTCGCAGTGTCGGCCTGAAATGTCTTGTGCTTCGACCTCGCGATTATGCGGACGTACTGGGTTTCAGTGATGCGGTGTTCAGTGAATTGCGAAACGCCCGTGTTGATCTGGTGACTCTGGCCGGGTTCTTAAGTCTTTTGCACATCCCCGATGATTTCCTGTGGCGAGTGATCAACATTCATCCGTCTCTGATTCCTGCATTTTGCGGCCATGGATTTTATGGCCATCATGTGCATGAGGCTGCCATACAGCGAGGCGTGAAGATCAGCGGCTGCACCGTGCATTTTGCCGACAACGAATACGATCACGGCCCCATCATTTTGCAGCAGACAGTGAATGTGCCGGACGGATGCACTGCGGATGATTTGTCAGCCCTTGTGTTTGAGCAGGAAAAAATTGCCTACCCGGAAGCCATCCGACAACTGGCATCCGGACGATTGACAATCAAGAATCGTCAGACTTGTTACTTGTCAGCGGAATGAGGTCTTTTTTTGAGGAAAGTGAATTGATACAATCAGGTGTATGAGTCTACCGAGCAAATTCTTTCACGGCCTGAAAGCCGGGTTTATTCCCTCTGTCGCGCGGCGCTCGCGTTGGCGTGCGATGGCACGCAAAATCATCAGAATGAGCGATGCGCTGCAAGGGCTGACTGACGAAGAGCTGCTGACGCGCGGTCGCAAAGTGCGCTGGGAATCCCGGGCAGGAGTTGCGCTCGATAGACTGTTGCCCGAAGCCTATGCTCTGGTGCGTGAATCAGCGCGGCGTGTCCTGGGGATGCAGCACTTTGAAGTGCAGATCATGGGGGCCATTGCACTTTTCGAAGGTCATATCGCCGAGATGCAGACGGGCGAAGGAAAGACATTGACCGCCACCATGCCCTCCTTCCTGCGGGCATTACCCGGGCAGGGTTGTCATGTTGTTACGGTCAACGATTATCTCGCGAATCGCGACGCCGACATGATGGGTCCTGTGCATGTCAAACTGGGGTTGACCGTTGGCAAAATTCTGGATTCGATGGAACCCGACGAACGCCGCACAAATTACGCATGCGATATCACGTACGGCACAAGCAAGGAAATGGGATTCGACTTTCTCCGCGATCGCCTGCGTAAAGGCGCGATGTCGGACGAAGGCGGCACGCAGGTGCGGCGATATATCCGGACACTTCAGGGGGCCGAAGAACCGGTTCAGCGCGGTCACTATTTTGCGCTGATTGACGAAGCGGACAGTATTCTGATCGATGAAGCGAGAACGCCGCTGATCATTGGTCTGACGCAGCCCAACGAACCGGCCACCGTCAACTTGTTCCGCTGGAGCAATCGCGCGACCTTTCAGCTGGAACCCAAACGCGACTATGTTTACGAACCAGAGCGCCGCACAGCATGGCTCACCGATGCTGGCTGCCGAAAAGTCGTATTGATGTCCAAGCCATCACTGCTGAGTTCGATGGATACGGAACGCATCTACTCGCAGGTCGAAAAAGCTCTGACAGCCCGACACGCCTTTGAACTGGACCGTGATTACGTCATCGTGGAAAACAAAGTCGTGATCGTCGATGAGGGTACGGGACGCATCATGGATGGCCGCAAGTGGCAGGACGGATTGCATCAGGCCATTGAAGCGAAAGAATTGATTCCCATCACGGCGGCGACAGGTGAAGCCGCGCGAGTCACCGTACAAAGTTATTTCCGCCAATACTCGCATCTGGCCGGAATGACAGGGACTGCTTTGCCGGCGCGCGGAGAGCTGAAGAAAACGTATCGCCTGAAAGTGACGAAAATTCCGACCAACAAGAAGTGTATCCGCAAAGGCCTGACAACACGCATTTTCAAGACGCAGGAAGCGAAGCGCGATGCCATTGTGGAACAGATTCAGCGATTGATCAAAGCCGGACGATCGATTCTTGTGGGCACGCCGTCGGTGGAAGCATCAGAAGCTCTGGGTGTGCTGCTGAAAGATAAACGCATCCCGTTTCAGATACTGAATGCACGCTATCACGAACAGGAAGCAGAGATTATTTCCGGAGCGGGCGAGGCGGGCAGTGTCACGATTGCGACGAATATGGCTGGACGCGGAACAGACATCATTTTGGATGATGACGTGCGAAAAGCTGGCGGACTGCATGTAATTGCTACGGAAATCCATAGTTCAAAACGGATCGATCGCCAATTGGTCGGCCGTTCCGCGCGTCAGGGCGATCCGGGGTCGTACCAGTTTTTCCTCAGTCTTGAAGACGAGCTGCTGCGATGTCGTGAACCAAAAGAACGGCTGCGAAAACAGCGAATGGGGATCGCTAACCGTTATGGCGAACTCGGCCGGTCATGGAACCAATATTTTGTCAGAGTCCAGAGGTTCCTTGAGAAGACGCATCGCAAACAGCGGAAGCATCTGCTCAAGCAGGAACGCATCCGACTGGATCAATACGAAAACATGGGGCTCGATCCATACCTGGAACTCACGGAATCGTGAGCGCAAAGCAGAAAAGCATGCCGCCCATTGGATCGCACGACAATTTCCGCTGAGAACCGACTGGTTGTCATACAGCGTAATCCTCGTTCCGGCTCAGGTGCCGGAAGAAGGGAATTGCTGGTTCTCATTCGCGAACTGCGAACAGCGGGGTATCACGTTCGCATGTTTCGGTCGCGCCGGACGCTCGACGCCTGTCTCGCAGTTCCGGAAAATGCCCTGACGCTGCGATGTATTGTCGCCGCGGGTGGAGACGGCACCGTTGCCGATGTGGCAAATCGCCATCCGGGTTGCCCGATCGCTGTGTTGCCCCTGGGGACCGAAAACCTGCTGGCAAAGTATTTGAATTTGCCCCGCTGCGGTCGCAGACTTGCTGCCGTGATCGCCTCGGGGCAAATCCAGATGCTTGATTCCGCGACCGCGAACGGGCGGCGATTCCTGCTGATGCTGAGCGCCGGCGTTGACGGAGATATTGTGCAGGCGGTTCATCAGGCCCGCACAGGGACCATCCGCCGGATCGGCTATGTCGTGCCAACACTGCGTGCATTTGCTTCGTTGAGTCATCAACTCATTCGCGCATCAACGTCTGACGGAACTCATTCAGCGACAGGGACACATATCATCGTCACGAATATCCCGCGATACGGATTTGCAATGAAATTCGCTCCCGAAGCCATTCCGGACGACGGACTGCTCAACGTTCGCATTTATCATGGCACAACTCGCTGGCAGCTTGTCTGGCACGCCATTCGATTGAAACTGGGGTTGCCGATTTATGCTTCGGAGTGCACGAGATTCACGACGACCGAGGTCACTCTGGAATCTGTGAATGAATCCCGGCTTCCGGGTGTGCAGGCCGACGGCGATCCCTGCTCGGAACTACCCGTCCGCGTCGTGATCAAAGCGGCAAGTCTGTGTGTACTGGTGCGATCCGAATAAAAAAGGCACCCCGACAGTGTTGAGTACACTGCCGGAGTGCCTTCGCCCGACCCGATGCGGTTTGACTGCGGGGCAGTCTGAGTGATTTCAATGTGTTTCGTAGATCATGCCATCGGGTCGATAATGCAGCCCGGGTTTGACCCTGTGCGGAGGAACGGAAAGAAGTTCCAGCCGAACATCATTCCCGATCGCGACGACACCGTGAATGGTAATGAGCGAGCGGATGCACTCTGGTTCGTCAGGTTCACAGCACTCGGCCACGGAATACCATTCAAGGCGGCTGATCGATGCAAACAGGAGGCTGATCTGAGTCAGATCAACGCGAAAACTGGCATGATCGATTCTGCCATCCTTTGCACCGCCCACAATCTCCGTTGTTCCCAAATACATGCACACGGTCCAGCCACGCTCGTCAAATTGGCAATCGTATCCCACTCGTCCGACATGCGTAAGTGGTTCGAACAAGGCGGAAGCCTGCTGCACAAAGCCCTTCAACCATTCCGGTCGATAGTCTCGTTGCTCCCTGCGTAATCGATACTGCTCCATCTGTTCAAGCAGTTCTTCAATGGACATGGGTAACCTGGGTGTTTGGCTGAAATTCCATAATGCTGAAGCTCATTTCGTTTGATGCGAAACGATTTTCCAACGGCCTGGAAATCATAGTCAGAGTTAAGGTCACATCCATGAGTGTGAGTGGCCACAGAGCACCGGCTCTGGCAGTCAGAATGCCTGACAGTGGACACACGAAGTATCGGGAGTGTGAGTGTTTTCGATCAGTCATTTTCGGCAACTCCCGGTGGCGAATGCCGCGTTGCGGTCCTGTCCTGACTGTCAGGACGGGGGGCACGCATTGAGTCGTGCGTACCGAATGCTCCGACGGTGCATATTGGGCACAGTGGCACGCGGGATAAACCAAAACCGACTGTCGTGGACTGTGATCGATTCAGAATCGATCACGCGATCATCGCTCCAGAGGTCCGATGCTCGATCTGCATCGAAATGTCCCGCGCGGGTTGGCGGTTATAGAACAAATCGCAGGTGTACCGGTGCGCTTACGCCACACAATTCGCCGTCAATCCACAGCTGTCTGTCGTGCGCGAATTGTGTTGGGAGTGGATTCCTGAGTTTGTGGACATGCGACGTGGACTGTTTGATAGACTTGAATAATTTCGTCCAGCATCCGGTTTTCATTGAATCGATCTCGTACCATCTGCTGGCCGGCAGCAGCGATGCGGCGGGCTTTGTCACGATCCTGAAGCAGCTCAATAATGCGATCACCCAGGCTGCGACTATCCGACGGTGGCACGATCAGACCATGCACATTGTCTTTAATCACACTCATTACGCCGCCCACGCCGGAGGCAATCACTGGACGTCCCAGCGCCATTGCTTCCAGCATCAGGACGCCGAGCCCCTGCTGCAGCGACGGCAGGCAGTAGATATCGATCGCCTCAAGATAACCGGCCATCGCGACCCCGCCATCGACAAAAGTCAGTCTGCGTGATAACTGCAGGGACGCCGCAAGCTTTCGGAGACTGCGTTCTTCCGGCCCGCTGCCGGCGATCACGATGCGAATTTCGTGTCCCGCCTCAACCACGCGATGACAGGCGCGGAGAAAGAATGCGGCCCCTTTCACAATTTCGAGCGGGCCAGCCATTCCTATGACTGGCGGACGATCATCGTCCAGTGGCGAATCGATCTTCGCGGCATCCGGGACTTCCACGCCCGGAAGAATCACACGCTTATTGATGGATGCCATAAACGGCGTTTCGCGAATCTGTTGCTGTACGCTTTCACTGACAGAAATCACAACCTTAAGTTCGGGCGTCGCCTGTCGGATGACAAACGCGCTGGCTTCCGCCTGATCCGAAATGCTCACAACCAGTGGACGACGAAGTCTTCGCGCCAGTCGAATACCCTGGGACAAAAGTTGCGGGTCCTGAACATGGATGATGTCGGGACGCTGGTCTTTGATGTCACGACACAGCGTGCGGAGGACAATCTGTCCCCAAATCGGCACGTTGTAGCCTGGAATCTCATGCAGGCGGACGCCGTGCAGCAGCGAATTGTCCAGTTCGGTGACGCGTGTGCAGATGAGAGCAGTGTCCAGCTCTCGACGTTCCAATCCTCGTGCAAGTCGCAGCGTGAGCAGTGACGAGCCTCGAAAGGACAACTCGCCGTCAAGCAGCAGGATTCGCTGAACTGTCTCAGCCATGATCACTCACAGAATCAAATTGGAACCGAATGTCAGGACCGTCGCAGTGCTTTCGGCTTCGACAAAACTTCACTCATCAGAATCGCCTGCCTGACGCCCTCCGGGCTGCGGAGCGCCAGCAGCAAATCACCTGCAGCGGCAGAACCGTGCGTTGTGGCGGCTGTTGGGGCCGATGGCTTATTCCTGTCTTCCCCGAGATGACTGCGGACCTGATCGTTGATTTCATTCTTACCCGAGTCAGCAAGTTGTTGCCCGATGTGAGATTTGACATGCTGACCAATAAATGAATCCACATGCGCACCCACACCCGAGCCAGGAGATCGGTCGCCGCCGACAGATTTGGCAGATGGCTTTGGAGGTGCTCCGCCGTGTTTTTTCCTTGGCGGTTGCTGCTGGCCACGAGCAGGTCGCGGCGTGTTTGGTGGCCGAGGAGCATTGCCGGGTCTGGCATTCATTGCGGCTGGTCGCGGCACACCCTGTTGCGTCATTTCGGGAAGAAACGAAGACGGGGGGTTTGTGTTCATGCCTCCCGGCTGGCCGGGATTCTGGACTGGTGGTCGATTGGCTTTTTCAATCGCTTCCGAGATCGATTTGAAGACCGGAGCAAGCGCCTGAATGAGCCCCACAATTATAACGACAACCGTGATGATGCCACCAATAAACGGTCCCATGATTCTCAACTCCCGTGTGTATGGCGACAGCTACAGCATTGCGGTCGAGTCATGAGACTGTCAATTTCAGCGATCTCTGCTCGCAGATCGAAAATCTGGCTGCTTCTGAAGCCCGGATTCTGGTCACTCTGCGGGCCTTATTCAATCTCATCTTGGGGTAATTCCGCATCGTTCGCAGTTTCCGACCCGACGACTGGCCCCTTGCGTTGCTTCAACGAACTTCGCCTTGGTAACGCCGGACTGCGCGCTGCGCGTTCTTCGATTTCCCTGCGCACCTGAGATCGCTGCATCAGCCCCCGGAGCACCGCAAGCAGCATTACAATCAGAAAGACAGTAACTTTGCTGTCCATCAGGTCACTTAGTAATCACTGGCTTACGACACCCAAACGACCGAACCGGCACATCGGATCAGAAGTACCTGGGAGAATGTCATGTCCGATTGTAACGGAGTTCAGACAAATCGAAAGGACCGTCAATAATTCGTTGTGCAGTCCGACGAGGATGCGAACCGATCTGGATCAGTTGTTGAGCATGTTTTCCTTCAACTGGATGGCCGCAGGGCCTACGAGGATCACGAAGATGCCAGGGAAAATGAACAGTACGAGCGGGAAAATCATCTTCACTGCAGTCTGTGCTGCTTTCTCTTCCGCCATCTGTCGACGTTTTACTCGCATTGTATCCGACTGGACGCGGAGAGCTTGCGCGATCGATGAGCCGAAGCGGTCCGCCTGAATCAGGATCGCGGCAAGTGCCCGAACGTCATCGACGCCGGTCCGGGTTCCCAGATCATGCAGCACTTCGCGTCGTGCCTTGCCCATCTGCAGCTGCATGTTGCAGGTGGCGAGTTCTGAACAGACTTCCGCAGCCCCGCTGACCAGTTCTTCCGAAACCTTGCGCATTGCGGAATCCAGACCCAGACCCGCTTCCACACAGACAACCAGCAGGTCGAGCGCATCCGGAAGTTGCAAAAAGATTTTTTTCTGACGAGACCATTTTTGGAGTGTAAGAACCAATTCTGGAAGAAAGAAACCCATGCCGCCGCCGATTACCAGGGACATCCACGAGTTTTTCGCGAAGCCTGCGGAATAGAATCCGTAGCTGCCTCCTAAAAACAAACCCAGCCCCAGCGACACGGCCTTAAGCGCCAGAAAATTGCGAGACGCATTGGGCCTTGCGTAACCCGCATTGGCGAGACGGATCTTCAGGTTGCTCTGTTCCAGTTCGCTCTTTGACTCCAGGGCTCTGGACAGCGCGGGTGCGGCTTTGTTGAACATCGCTCCGACGGAGTGATCGCCGTTGGGGCTGACACCGGATTCTCGTTTCTGTCGCGCAAATGGATCTCGCCACTCTTCGAGTCGCTCTGCGGCACGTGACGACTTCTTGTTGAAGATCGTCCACAGGCCCCACATGCCGGTGGTAATACCAACAAACGCAATCAATGGCAGCAGTGTTTCAATATCCATGACAGTCGCTCTGTGAAAATTGAACTGGAATGATGGAGTCGTCCTGATGCGAATCGCCGGCATCGACTCGCGTTTCCGGGAATGTGATCAGACTTTGATGTCCACAATCTTCTTGATAATGATCGCTCCGACAATCTGCATGATCACCGCAACCGTGACCATTTGACGTCCAAGCTCGCGATTGAACAGCAACATCACATATTCGGGGTTGAGGTAATAAACTGCAAAGAACAGGGCAACGGGCAGACCCATCAGAACGACACCGCTGATGCGGCCTTCGCCTGTGAGTGCTTTGACCTGTCCCAGAATCTTGAAGCGTTCACGCACGATGTAGCTGATCTTATTCAGAATTTCTGCCAGGTCTCCCCCCGCCTGACGCTGAATCGCGACCGCCGTCACGAAAAACTGCAGGTCCATGTTGGGAACTCGGATCAGCATATTGCGCAATGCCTGTTCCATAGAAATCCCGAGATTCTGCTCGTCATAGACGTGGCGGAATTCGGTGGAAATCGGAGCCTGCATTTCTGACGAAACGACATTCAAACCGGATGAGAGACTGTGACCGGAACGCAGAGCTCGCGAAATCAGTTCCAGTGCGTCCGGCAGTTGTTTCTCAAACTTGTTGAAACGCGATCGACGTCGCCACCATAACCACAGCCATGGAAGCGAGGCCCCGAGAAATGCACCCACAGGAATCAACGATGATGGGGCACGGGCGATGACGGCAAGCAAGCCTCCGAGCACAGTCGTACCGATGCACAGCACCAGGAAATGTTCGATCCTGAGTGGTGAATTGGCCTGCCGGAAGAACATTGGCAGCTTCGCGAAGCGTTTAATCAGGCCGCCGACAACCCCCTCTGCGGAATTCATACCGTCCCGCAACAGTTGTTCGGTGATGTCCTTCTTTGAAGGCTGTGAAGCGCCAGTGAAGGCCGCCAGCCGGGCGTCCAGAGTGGAGTCCGAATTCCCCTTAAACACAGTGTACAGTCCGAACACCAACGCCAGTACGCCGACGAAGGCCGCGATCATGATGATCAGATTTGGATCCATATTCGCCTCACTTTGAGGAATAAACTGTCAGGAACACTCACAGGCCATTTGAAGAGCAGAGCATCAGTGATTTGAAGATGCATTCAGACGACTCTTATGGAGATCGCATCGTGCGCTGGGCAAACAGGCCATTCGGCAGACGCACTCCCCCGGTTTCCAGGTGTTCGATGCACTTTGGACGTACACCCGTTGATTCGAAGTGACCGAAGGCTTTTCCGTTTTCGCCAATCCCGTCCTGCTGGAACTTAAAGATGTCCTGCATCACGATTGTCTCACCTTCCATGCCGACTACTTCTGTAATGTAGGTCACTTTACGAGGGCCGCCCTGCAGACGGCTCGCCTGAATGATTAAGTGCACCGCTGATGCAATCTGCTTGCGGACGGCAGTCAGCGGCAGGTCACAACCTGACATGTTGACCAGAGTTTCAATACGCGAAATTGCATCGCGTGGATTGTTCGCATGCACGGTGGTCATCGAGCCATCGTGACCAGTGTTCATGGCTTGCAGCATGTCCAGCGTTTCGCCACCGCGACATTCGCCGATAATAATTCGGTCAGGACGCATGCGCAGAGCGTTTCTCACGAGGTCCGTCGCATTCACCCGGCCTTTGCCTTCGATGTTTGCCGGACGAGTCTCCAAACGCAGTACGTGTTCCTGCTGCAACTGAATTTCCGCCGCGTCTTCGATCGTAATAATGCGGTTTTCATTTGAAATGAAGCTGGACAGCGTGTTCAGCAGTGTCGTCTTCCCTGAACCGGTACCACCACTGATAATGATGTTCAATCGAGCCTTCATGGCTCCTTCCAGAAACATCACCATCTCGGGAGTGAATGCGCCGAATTTGAGCAGGTCTTCCAGAGTCAGCGGATTCGCGCCAAATCGTCTGATCGTGAGCGACGGACCATCCAGAGCCAGGGGCGGAATAATCGCGTTCAGACGGGAGCCGTCTGGTAATCGAGCATCCACCATTGGCGATGTTTCATCAATTCGGCGACCAACGCGGGACACAATGCGGTCCAGAATCTGCAGCAGGTGATCGTTGTCGCGGAACGTCACGTCGGACTTGATGATGCGTCCGTTCTTTTCAAGGAAGACGTTTTTCGGTCCGTTGATCATAATATCCGCGACGCCCTCCTCCTTAAGCAAAAGTTCCAGCGGACCGAAGCCGAATGCTTCGTCGAGGACTTCTTCAACGAGTCGCTCTCGCTCAGAACGGTTGAGCAGTGGATTTTCCGTGTCGCAGAGGTGTTCGACGACGACACGAATTTCGCGTCGCAGCGAATCACCTTCCAGCTCGTTCAGTCGCGTCAGGTCGAGCTTTTCTACCAGCTTTCCATGAATATGTGACTTCAATGCTTCGAAGTCATTTGACGATTGTCGGGATGGTTTCATTGGTGCGATCATGAGCAACGTCTCCAAGTCTTCTCAGGCAATGCTGAACGGAACTCTTCCGTATTCGAGGTGATGAAAACAGAATCTCCGGTTTGAGTCCTTTAATGAAAATAGGTCATAGAACGCGACTGTGTCGGAGGGATCGCGCCGAAATGTTGCAGGAAATCCACACTTGCGGCAAATCGTGGTCAGTCACTGAGACAGGCTGTAACGCGTGTAACGATCGCCGTGGATTTGAGGGGCAGAGACTTGGCAGCGGAATGCTGTGCGGGCAGGGAGCCATTTGGAGAATATCGATTGGTGTTGTCGGAAAAACCGGGGCCGGTGACGAGCAGCATTCAGTTCACCGAGCCTGACTGGTGTCTCAATTCCAGGGCAGTCTGCGAATTCTCGGCGCGCTGGCTGAAGATCCGTTACGAAGGCAATGGAGCCAAAAACATTGATGGAACCACGCACTTCCATTCGTGAACTCCCTGCGGACGCTCCGGGAACCACTGATTCCAAACCCCGTGGATGCTTGACAGTTCGCAGAAATCCAAGTATTTTCCGCACTCGTCCTGAGAAGACTGGTAAAAATTCGGGGGTATATCCGGGGTTGACACCAAATGTTTTCAGGAAGTTTGATGTTTGTTTGCTCCAGAACCGCGTTGAAGGAACCTGAAATGGACAAGATGTAGGTCTGACTCCATTTCCCCGTTGTCTGGCGTGATTTACCTGATGGTGACTCACGTCCGGAATGAGGAGAGTTCTCTGCCAGAGTGACTCTATTTGAGTGACTTTGTCGGGCGCGAAAAGTGGGACATTGCTCCCGCTTTTTTTTTAACCACGCACAGCACTATCAGACACCTACGTCATGAACGGAAACGAAATACTTAGAATTGTCGATGCGATCCACCGCGACAAGGCCATCGATTCCGAGGTCGTGTTTGAGGGGATTGAGCAGGCTATTCTTTCTGCGGCTCGTAAGCACTTTTCGGAAGAAGAGCAGCTGCTGGTTCGCATCGATCGGGAAACCGGCGAGCCCGCGCTGATTTGCGACGGAGCGACGCTCGACCCGGAATTGCTGGGCGATTTGCTCGGCCGAATTTCGGCTCAGACTGCCAAGCAGGTCATGATCCAGAAAATTCGCGAAGCTGAACGCGACACGTTATATGAAGAATATTTGGAACTCCGCAGTCAGCAGGTATCCGGCCAGGTGACTCGCGTCGATCGAGGTACGGTCATCGTGAGTTTGGGGAAAATCGAAGCCATTCTGCCGCGCAGTGAGCAGATCCGCAAGGAAAACTACCGCACGGGTGATCGTGTGCGTGCGATCGTACTGGATGTCCGCAAGACCGGCTCGCGCGTTCGGGTTATCCTGTCTCGCACTCATCCGGACTTTGTGCGTCGATTGTTTGAAGTTGAAATCCCGGAAGTAAACGATCGCATTATCGAAGTGCGTTCAATCGCTCGAGAAGCCGGAAACCGCTCTAAGGTGGCTGTGTCCTGCAGTGATACCTCAATTGATTGTGTCGGTGCCTGCGTCGGGGTGCGTGGTGCGAGAATTCGCGGAATCGTCGAAGAGCTGGCTGGCGAACGCATCGATATCGTGCGCTGGAACGATTCGCTTCAGATTCTGGTTCCGAATGCGATGCAGCCGGCGGAAGTCGAAGATGTGATTCTGTGTCAGATGCTCGGGAAAGTGATCGTTCTGGTTCGTGAGGATCAGCTGTCGCTGGCTATCGGGAAGTTTGGTCAAAACGTGCGGTTGGCCTCGAAACTCGTCGGCTGGGACATCAATGTGATGACTCAGGCGCAGCTCGACCAGCAGCTGGACAAGTCAATTGAAGCGTTCTGTGTCGTTCCGGGAATCGCTCCGGAACTGGCTGAGAATTTGGTTTCACAGGGATTCTTTACCTTCGACGACCTTTCCGTCATCGAGCCAGACCAACTTGTTGAGATGAGTGGTCTGTCTGCACCGGACTGTGATCGACTTATTGAATACGCTGACGTCGAAAGTGCACGACTGGAAGTCGAAGAGCGGATTGCGGCAGAGCAGCGTAAGCATGCCGCCAGTCAGGCAGAGGTCGCACCGTCAAAACCAAAGAGAGCTGTTGCGGAATCAGAAAATGATTCAGCAATGGCGATCGGCGACTTGAGCGAGGCGATCCTGACTGCTGAGGAATCAGGTGATGGTGAAGTGGTGGTTGAAGAAGAGGTTAAGGAATTGGTGAGCCAGGAGGATCCCCCTTCATCTGAAAACGAAACTGTTCCTCCAGGTACAGGTGACGATTCTTCGGCAGCGACTCAGGAAGCTTGATGAATCTTGGGAGCAGCCACCGACTGGATGGCTGAGTTTTTTGCTTTGATCCTCACATCGTGAGGTCGGGCGTCAGAACAGAGGAGACACGGTCTTCAGTAATCGAATCTGGTAAAGTCTTAAGCGTTCGTGTGTCCTTATTCTGGCTGTCACCGACTGTCAACCGGCGTTCGCCGGAAACAGGTTGAAAGACGGCATCGTCTGCGTTCAGCATTACGTCCGAAGGGTTTCTTCGGGGTGCCCGGTCTGTTTTTGTGAGTTTCATTGCTGACACTGTTTGGGAAAGCGTTTTCCCGGACAGACTCCGTCGGTCTAAGGGGTTAAGTTTTGAAGATACGTATCTTTGCTCTTGCACGGGACCTTGGTCTCGACAGTAAGGTGTTGATCGATCTCTGTGAGCAAGCTGGCGTTAAGCTGCGCAATGCGCTGGCGACAATCAGCGAAGAAGAACGAGACACGGTCGTTGCCTACATTCGCAGCAAGGGGACCACGACCGCCGGCAGTACGCCGCCCGTGGAGATGACACCTGTTCGCGACATACCGCTTGTTGCCGGGAAAGTGCGTCAGATTGTTGGCATTCCGTCTCGCACGTCAGGTCGCATTCAGGACGAGATCGAAGATCAGGTGGACGAGCTGGAAAACATCGAAATTGCCGAAGTCGACGTCTCCGAAAATCATGCTGCGGTTGAAGCGGTTACGGTGGAAGAAACGCCTGTTTCAGCGGTTGAAGCTCAAATCGAAGATACTGCCGAAGCCGAAGCCGTTGCCATCGTACCCGCGGAAACTTCGGAAGTGTTGCCAACTCCAGCGGACGAGGCATTGCCAAAAGCTGAATCAGTGCCTGCGGACGCAATGCGACGTCCAAAGATGGCCAGGCAGCGTGAAATGCGGCCCATCGGTTCCGTGAAGGATCGTGAACAACAGGCGGCTGGTGCGGCCGCTAAACCTGCCGGGCCGATCAAGGTTAACCGCGACAGAGAGCGACAGCCGGGCAGGCCGATGGTTGCTGCTGCACCAACGTTGCGACTCCGAGCGTAAAGAAGACAAAACCTCGCGAAGAAAAAGTTCAGAAGCCCGACATGTCGCTGTCGGAAATCGTCGACCGTCGAAGTCCGCTTGCTGATCAGCTCAAAGCCCTGCGCAAGGCTCGCGATGAGCACGAAGCGGGCGGCCCGGCTCCTGTGGAACGAAAAACCCGCGGGACTGCAAACCGAGGATCTTTGCTGAAGGAACTTCGCGAAACCCGCGAAGCTGAACGTCAGGCTAAAAAACTTAAGCGCCGTAAACGTTCGGGACCGATCGATCTCAAAACGACGGCTTCAATATCGTTCCCGATCACAGTGCGGGCGCTGTCGGAGGCAATTGGTCGACCAGCCAAGTCAATCATGAGTATCCTGTTCAAAGCCGGCCGTATGGTGACGATTAACGACGAGCTCGGCGAAGAAGAGGCGATGGAAGTCTCGATGGAGCTGGGCGTCGATCTTTCGTTCAAGCGAGGTCGAGACATTGAGGCCGAACTTCTGGCGTCATTGGATCATGAAGATCCTCCGGAACTCATGCGTCAGCGTCCACCAATGATCACAATTCTGGGTCACGTTGACCACGGAAAAACCACGATGGTGGACCGCATCCGCAGCGCCAATGTGGCCGCTGGCGAAGCTGGCGGGATCACCCAGCATATTGCTGCGTACCAGGTGAATTACGAAGGACATCAGTTGACGTTTGTGGATACTCCGGGCCACGCAGCATTTGGAGAAATGCGTTCTCGCGGTGCGGACGCGACTGACATTGTCGTCCTGGTGATTGCTGCTGATGACGGCGTAATGCCTCAGACCGTTGAATGCATCAGCCATGCAAAAAATGCCGGGGTGCCCATTGTCGTCGCGCTGAATAAGATTGATTTGCCTGGGATTGATGAACAACGAATTCTGCAGCAACTGGCTCAGCACGAGCTTTTGCCTGCGGAATGGGGTGGTGAAGTTGAAGTCGTGCGAACATCCGGAACGACGGGCAAGGGTATTGATAAGCTCCTGGAAACATTGTTGTTGACTGCCGAACTGCAGGAATTTACAGCGAATCCGGACAACGTCCTTTGCGGTGCGACTTATGGGCGAATCCGGGCAATGTACAATGACAAGGACGAGCCGATCACTGAGGCTGGTCCTTCCACGCCCGTCAAAGTGTCGGGCCTTTCAGACGTGCCAGGTGCAGGTGATCATTTCTTCGTGATGAAAGATATCGAAGAAGCCCGCGAAACAGCGGAAGGGCGGTTACACGAAGGTCGTACAGAAGCACTTTCTTCCCGCGTTACAGCACGAACACTGGAAGACATTCTGAGCGTACCTCGCGATGGTTTTGGTGTTCAGGAACTGCCGCTGATTCTGAAAGCGGATTCACCGGGTTCGATCGAAGCCTTGCGGGGTGAAGTCTGTAAGTTTGAGCATCCGGAAGTCAAGGTTCAGATCATTCACTCAGGTGTTGGTGGCGTGAATGAAAGCGATGTGTCACTGGCAAGTGCCGCTGGTGCAATTATCATCGCCTTCCACGTCATTGCCGAAGATCGAGCGCAGGCACAGGCAGATCGTCAGGGCGTGGAGATTCGGCGCTATAATATCATTTATGAGGTAACTGACCATATCAAACTGGCATTGCAGGGTCTGCTGCGACCGGAACGAGTGGAAGTCTCCACTGGTCGAGCCTTTGTGCTGCGGACCTTCAGTATCAGTCGCTTCGGTACAATTGCCGGGTGTCGTGTGCTGAACGGCACCATCTCCCGGGATGGTCGCGTGCATTTGATCCGTGATCAGAAAGTCATGAACGACTATCGAATCGGTTCACTCAAGCGTGAAAAAGACGATGCAAAGGAAGTTCGTGACGGGATGGAATGCGGGATTCGGCTGGACGGGTTCAACGATATCAAAGAGGGAGACTTGTTCGAGGCATTTCGAATTGACGAGATCGCGCGCACGTTATAATCCTCAGAGGTTCCGGTCCCGCCGACCATGTGTTTCGTCGCCGAAACGCAGCGTTGATCAGAGAACCTGAACCTGCGGACATAATTTCGTGTCTGATTCGGCTCACCCTTCAGGAATTAAACTCAATGTCAACACGCCGAACGGCACGCGTCGCCTCGATGATCCGCGAAGTCGTCAGTACCGCAATTCTGTCTGAACTTCGCGATCCTCGTATCAGGAATGTCACAGTCCTTGGAGCGGATGTCAGTCCTGATCTGAGATACGCCGCCGTGCGGATCTCAGTCATGGGCGATGAAAAAACCGCTGCACTCACGATGCATGGGCTGACATCTGCCAAAGGATACTTGCAGTCGAAAGTCGCAGAGTATATTAAGAGTCGATATACTCCGGAACTGCGTTTTGTCCTGGATGACACTGTATTGAAGTCTGTTCAAACATCCGCAATCCTTCGTGATGTGCTGCCTTCTGAAGATACGGATGACGCCGTATGCAGGGGCGAAATGGAACATGCTGAGGAACCATCTGCGGGCGATTCGGATTATCTGGATTTGTAATCCGCCGGGCGTCTTGGCAGTTAAAGAATCAGGGGGCCGTGTCCAGATTATTTTTCTGGACTTATCGATTAAGTTCAGCAGGGAACCACAATGGGAACGACCAAGGCCACTAAAGCGGCAGATAAGTCGCAGGTCTGTCGCAAATTTGTAACGGCGCTTCACAAGCTGTACGGCAAATCCGTTCCGAAGATCGAATTGCCGGTCATTGAAACGATGCTTTTCGCCGCCTGCCTGGAGGATAATCCGTGGGCTCCCGCCGAAGCCGGTCTGAAGAAGCTGATTGCGACGTTTTTTGACCTGAACGAAATTCGAGTGAGTTCCGTGAACAACGGACGTGCTCGCTCCGCTCAACAAGGCGGACTGGAAAGGTCTGCGAATTCGGTCCATTCTGCGATCTATTTTCGAATCGACCTATTCATACGACTTCGAAAAGCTCCGACGACAGACATTGGAGCAGGCTGTCAAAACGTTGAAGAAGATGCCGGACGTCACACCGTTTATTCGCGATTTTGTGCTGCACGAAATTCTGGGCAGCCACATTGTGTGTCTGGATGGGGCCATGCTGACTGCCGCAAAATGGTTGGGGCTCGTTCCGGAGACCGCTGATGTGAATGAAGCATCGGAATTCCTGAAGGGTGGTCTGAAAAAATCAGAGGTCTCCGAATTCTGCTATCTGCTGCGATGCCTTGCGACAGATCCCAAATTTGTCCCTCGGTTTGTGGATCATGCCGACACCGAACAGTGCATGGCAGATGTGATGGATCGTTTTGCGGAACTGCAGCTGCCGCCAAAGAGAAAGCCAAACAAACCGCTGGCCGCGAAAGAGGTCTCCCGGCCGGAAAAATCCGATCCGGTCAAAAAAACGAACACATCCGCTCCGCCCAAATTGCCTGCGCCCTCGAAATCCGTTCCGCCAGCCAGGACCACGGGAACCTCCGGGAAGTCTGCGCCGGCTACAAAACCTGCAGCGTCAGCTTCCAAAAAAATCCCGATCCCGGTCTCAAAGGCCAAAGCCCCCTCGGCATCAAAATCAAGTTCCAGGACTCTTCCTAACGCCAAGGCGACGAACTCTACTGTTAAAAAAAACGCCACACCGGCAGACGGGAAATCCGCTGCTTCCGGCAAAAAGCAGACTGGAAAACCGATTAAGAAGAAATAAACGCTGCCAGTTTCGCATTTTCTTGTTGTTGTAGTTGCCCATTTCATTCCGATTCCTGGCACCGTCCGAGTGAATCCGCAACTGCCCGCGAACGTGGCATTCTTGCGCCCGGTGTGCGAAATGTGGCCGATGTCCTGTTTGTCTGTGCGAATTCCAAATGGAAACGCCACGTCATCGTTTCTGGGATGGGACTTATTCTGAGGTTTTTGAACCGAACTCGACAGAACATCAACGCGGATCAATAATACTTGGCGAGCGGGATGGTGTCGGCCATCGGTGAGGATTGCTGCAGGTGCGCTGGCAAACACAGGCGACTTGAGCTGTGCCGCTCAGTTTCGTATTTTGCTTACTGTTTTCGGTGAGACTGAAAATGAAGCGTTTTGATTCAACCTCGTGCTTACGATTAGCCACTGCATTCATCCCTTTGGTGCTCGTCGCACTGTGTTTGCCTGGCAGCCTCGTGGCAAGCGCCGCGCAGTTAAAGCCTGATGATCCGGCGTCCGACGAGAAAGGTGATCCAGATCCCGATGCAGCACTCGATGAACTGAAGCCAAACTCTGAAGACAATCAGTTGCGGGATGAAAGTCAATCGCTTGATCCCGCCAACAAAGATGCGTTGGCCTGGTACATGGCTGGCCAGAAGGCGATGAAGCGTGGCGATCTGCAGCCTGCTGCGGACGCATTTGAAAAAGCCGCGGAAGCCTCACCTGAATCTCCCGTGCCGCTGCGTGCGCTGTCGATGGTTTTGTTGAGACTGGGACGCACAGAGGAAGGCATCAGCATTGCAGAAAAAGCAATCGGACTGGATCCGAATGATGTGGAGATGCGATTGCAGATGGCGGTGTTCTATGCCACAACGCAGCGTGTTGAAAAAGCCATTACATTGCTGAACGAAGCCCTGGAATCCAAAACGCTCGAACAGAATTCACCGGAGTTCGTGCAGGTCCATCAGGTACGCGCTGCCGTCTTTCTGGCCACTCGTAATCTGAAGGAGGCTGCCGACAGCTACGAAGTGTTGCTTGATGCGCTCGAACGACCCGAAGATTTTGGACTGACCGACCGCGAACATAAGGCCATGGTCAAGAATCGTCCCACAGGTTACGAAACTGTCGGGCGTGTGATGATGGAAGTCGGACGCCATGAGAAAGCCATTCAGGCATTTGAAGCTCTGGGTCGCATGGAAAAGGATCAGCCCGGAGAACACAACCTGCTTCTGGCCCGCGCGTACTTTCTGAAGGATAAACTGGAAGACTGCGAGAAGAATCTGAATCTGTACTTCGACAGCGGTCGTCGCAGCAAAGAATCGCTCCAGATTCTGCTCGACCTCTATGGGGCCACAAGTCGATCAGATGCTCTGACGGAACGCCTGAATGAACTCAGCAAAAATACTCCGGATGCGACTTCTGTCAGGATGTTCCTTGGCCAGACGCTGCTGGATCAGGGCAAAGCCGCCGAAGCGAGTGCCGTCTATCAGGCAATCCTCGATTCGACCGGCGAAGCGGACGCCTATCCTGGACTGGTTCGCGTTGCGATTACTAAACAGGACGCCAATGCCCTGATCGCGACAGTGAACCGCGCAGCGCGGTCGAGGATTCGCGTCGAGGAACTGGTTCCTCTGGTGGTCAGTATTACGACCAGCGACGAATTCGCGAAGGAGACCGTCAGTACCTGTCAGACCATGTATGACGAGAAGCCTGGTGACCTGCATCCGATGGTCCCATACTTCTGTTCATTGATTGCGGAGGCAATTAAGCAGCCAAAGGAAGAATCGGCGCTACTGAAGGCCGCGCTGGAACTGAATCCCGATCGGGCGTTGCTGGAAAAAGTGCTGGAGAAATACGGCCTAAGTCAGCTGACTCTCAGTGAGTACGCCATGGCGGCAAAGATTTTCGAACAATTGCTGGCGATTCCTGGTATCGAACGCGGTGTTCGCGTCAACACGCTGTTTCGAATTTCTGGCGCTTATGCTTCGATCGAAGATATCAACGCTGCACGACGAGCCCTTCAGGAAGCGCTGCGGATGGTTCCGAATGAGCCTCAACTACTGGCCCGCCTCGCCATGGTCGAAGCAGTCGACGGGAAACTGGAAGTGGCCGAAAAGCTGCTTGAAAAATCCTTGCAGGGTCTTGCAGAGGATTCGGAATTGCTTGTCGAAACCCGCATCCGCCTTGCAGGCATTTACGCTCGCCAGGACAAATGGGAAAGCGCGATTGAACAGTATCTGCTGGCAACGGAAAGTCCCACACCGAATGCCGAGACTTTGCGACTGGTTCGCATGGGGCTCTCCAACGCATACGTGCAGAGTGGAGATATGAACAAGGGGCAAAAGGTCCTGGAAGATGTCTATGCGGAAGATCCGACGGATCCTGGCGTTAACAATGATCTTGGATATCTGTACGCCGATCAGGGTAAAGACCTTGAAAAAGCGGAGCAGATGATTCGGATTGCAGTCGCATCTCAGCCCGATAATCCAGCTTACCTGGACAGCCTTGGCTGGGTGTTGTTTAAGCTTGGCAGGAATGAGGAAGCATTGGAGCCCTTGAAGAAGGCGAACGGTGACCCCGAATACCGTGACGCGACACTGCTTGAACATCAGGGCGATGTGCACCATGCACTCCAGCAGCCCAAAGAAGCCAATGATCTCTGGCTGCAATCGCTGAAGGTCGAACAGGATTCACCAAACCCGACAGCAAGGTTATTGAACGTTTGAAATCAAAACTTGGAGACGCTGCACCGACGGAACAGACGCCACCAGAACCGTCACCGGAAAAATCCGATGACTCGAAAAACAAACAGTAATTCGTGATTTCGGAGATCTGACGGCGAACGAATTTACGACCGGACGTAACCGCAAATTTCAGCATTTCTGCTGACGTGCTGCTGTTCCCGATGGCAGACGAGTAAGAAAACACGAACTTATGGCACGGAAGACCACGATCCGAAACGATGACGCTGACCCGGACGAACGGTCGGCTTCCGGTCTTGTAACGGACGGTCTCGGATCAGGGCGAGACAGGACTCGTGACGGCGGCAGCGACGGTGACGATCCGGAGCAGCAGCGGTTTGACGACGAGCTTCGACCGTCTCGACTGGAAGACGTCGTCGGACAGAAAGCCGTCGTCGAACGTCTCCGGATTCTGCTGGAAGCAACAAAGAGACGCAAGGAACCGCTCGGACATCTGCTGCTGGACGGCCCCCCCGGACTGGGTAAGACGACGCTCGCCACAGTTGTCCCGCGTGAACTGGGAACTGAGTTGCAGATCACGGCGGGCCCATCGCTCAGCGCGCCCAAGGATCTGCTGCCATATTTGACGAACGCAGGTTACGGCAGTGTGCTGTTTATTGATGAAATCCATCGCATGCCGCCCGCGGTTGAAGAATTTATCTATCCGGCGATGGAAGATTTTCGAGTCGATATCACCCTGGGCGACGGACTCAACGCCCGCACCATCAATATGAAGCTGCAGCCGTTCACGCTCATCGGTGCCACAACTCGCAGCGGCATGTTGACAGCACCTCTGCGAGATCGTTTCGTCAACCGAGAGCATCTGGACTTTTACACCGACGAAGAGCTTGCCACGATCGTCACACGCAATGCCCGCAAGCTCCGCACGGTCATTGCTCCTGAAGCGGCTCAGGAAATTGCCATCCGTTCCCGAGGCACGCCGCGAAAAACCAATAACTGGCTTCGCTGGACGCGTGACTTTGCTGACGTCCGGGCGAATGGAATCATCACTCTGGAAGTCGCTCGTGCGGCACTCAGGATGAAGGGCGTTGACGATGCAGGACTGGAAGAACAGGATCGTAAGTATCTTGAAACGATCATTCGTGTCTTTGCCGGAGGTCCCGCTGGCGTTCAGGCTCTGGGACACACAATGAACATTCCGGCCGATACGCTGGAAGATGAAGTGGAGCCGTTTCTGCTGCGTGAAGGGTTCATCCAGCGAACTCCTCGCGGTCGCATGATCACGGCGAAAGCCATGGCGCATCTGGGCATTACGCAGAAGCATCAGACAAAGCCACCGAAGTCAGGTTCAGAGAACGCAGATCAGCGTGCACTTTTCGAATGATGGCGCTCCGGGTTGCGGCAGCAGAGGCGGAAAGTTCCGTCCGGAAATATCGAAACTCAGTCGACAACCCGTTACAGTACATCGTTGTTGCAACCGCCCTGCTTCACAACTGTCGCGCAAAACTCGATTCGAAGTCCATAATGCGCGCAGAAATCAACCATCCTCTTTTGAATTGTGAACACTGACGTGCCAACCGCTCCGTTTGTTTACGAACCACTTTTTGATCCTGGCACCGACGACACTCAATACGGGCTGCTCACGAAAGATCATGTGACGGTTCGTCAGTTTGAGGATCAGGATGTCCTGTGCATTGATCCGCAAGCGCTTACGCTGTTGTGTTCACAGGCGTTTCACGATATCAATTTCTTCCTGCGTCCTGCGCACCTGAAGCAGGTCGCTGCCATTCTGGACGACCCGGAAGCATCCGACAATGACCGCATGGTCGCCTTAACGATGCTCAAGAACGCCGACGTGGCAAGTGCGGGTGTGCTGCCTTTTTGCCAGGATACCGGCACCGCGATCGTGCAGGGAAAAAAGGGGCACGCCGTCTGGTCGAGCGGTGATGAAGAAGCGCTGGCGCGAGGCGTCTACAATGCGTACACAGAAAACAATCTGCGGTATTCACAAAACGCAGCGTTGACCATGTGGGACGAAAAAAACACCAATACGAACCTGCCGGCCCAGTTGGAGCTTTTGTCCTGCGACGGCAATGAGTACAAATTTCTGTTCATTGCCAAAGGCGGAGGTTCGGCGAATAAATCCTACTTCTATCAGGAAACCCGCGCCGTCCTGAATCCGACGGCGCTCGTTGAATATCTCACCTCCAAAATGCTTACACTGGGAACTGCCGCTTGTCCGCCGTATCACCTGGTATTTGTCATCGGCGGCACATCCGCAGAAGCCACAATGAAGACCGTTAAGCAGGCGTCAACCAAATACCTCGACAATCTCCCCACAACCGGTAACGCTCTGGGCCGCGCATTTCGCGATCTCGAAATGGAAGAGAAGATGCTGCAGGAAGCACGCACCTGTGGCATTGGAGCGCAGTTCGGCGGCAAATACTTCGCCCTGGACGTGCGGGTGATCCGGTTACCTCGACATGGTGCCTCGTTGCCCATCGGAATCGGTGTGTCCTGCAGCGCGGATCGTCAGGCCAGGGGGAAAATCACGAAAGACGGCGTCTTCATCGAACAACTGGAAATGGAACCTCTGAAATACATTCCAGAGCACCTCCGTCATCGCAAGGACGAAAGCGCGGTACGTATCGATCTGAATCGGCCGATGCCGGAGATTCTGGCGGACCTCAATCAGTACCCCGTGACAACGCGTCTGCTGCTGAGCGGTCCGATCGTAGTGGCGAGGGATATCGCTCATGCAAAACTGAAAGAACGTCTGGATGCCGGTAAACCGTTGCCGGAGTATTTTAAGAACTATCCGGTCTACTATGCGGGCCCGGCGAAAAAACCGGAAGGTTACGCGAGTGGTTCGTTCGGCCCGACAACGGCAGGTCGTATGGATTCTTATGTCGATCTCTTTCAGTCTGCGGGCGGCAGTATGGTGATGATTGCGAAAGGGAATCGTGGCAAACAGGTGACCGAAGCCTGCCACAAGCACGGCGGATTTTACCTTGGCAGCATCGGCGGACCCGCAGCGATCCTGGCGAAAGAGAATATCCGCAGTGTCGAAGTCATTGAATTTGCTGAACTTGGTATGGAAGCAATCTGGAAAATTGACGTGATCGATTTTCCGGCATTCATTTTGATTGACAACAAGGGCCACGACTTCTTCGAAAATGTCGGCTCTGGATGTTCGCATTGACAAAAGACCGTAACTCGACTCAGAGAATCAAGCGACCAATACCGCACGCGGTTGGCATAGGTTCGTTTAACCTTATTTTCCGCACCCTCAGATCGAGTCGTGGCTCAGAAAATTCGCGGGGATTTTTCTGAGCGGTATCAGTCGGGTGGTCGGGCGAGACGGCGGCTGAGGGTTTGGGCGGGGGAAGGGAAGTTCAGTCGTCGGAGGATTTCTCGCTGGCGTGTTGTCAGACGCGTCGCGTTCACCACGCGACCGAGGGGATTATGATCAATCAAAATCGCATAGCTTCGAAAGGCCGTCAGAATCGTCGCCGTCGTTGTGCGACGTTCTTTTTCAGGAGCGTCCTCCGGCGTATTTTGGCGGTACGTTCGCTGCACCAGAAAATAGACCATCAACGAAATCATCAACAGGAACACCAGAGCTTCGACGCGCTCCGGCGAATGCAGAAACACGGGACGAACGGCCAGCGGACCTTTGAACTGCCGGTTCGCGTGTTCGACAAGATTCTGTTCGCGAAACATTGTGAACACCGTATCCGCGTTGTGAGTCGCAGGCGGAACGGTCGTCACGATCGCCGAATACCCATCGTTCGCTTCATCGTCTTTCACCAGAGATTCGTCGAACGACCATGTGAAGCGATGTGTCGGAACGCGGCCACCACGCACCGTCGATTTCGTCGCTGCTTTGAGTTCCGCCGGAGTCAGCTTTGTCAGATCCCACGCGAAATAGCGATCCGAGTTTCCGCTGTTGAAAGCGCGTGCCACGCGCTTCGACACGGCTGTCATCTTGTCGTTGTATCGACCCGCAGCCACGCTCAGTTCGATTTGCTGCAGTTCGTCCTTGATTCGCTGAATCTGCTTCTGACGCTGCTGCTGCACGACCTTTTGATCGGCCGTGCTGAATACAAAAATCACGCGCGTGTCGATCGATCGCCCCGATTCATCGTCGTGAAACTTATGTTTGACAACTGCGAGTTCGTAGTGTTCCTGAGGCAAACTGCTGTCGCGATCGCGTCGTCGCTTCTGTTCGATCGACAGGAACGAAGCTGTCTGCCACTGCAGCGACGTCCATTTTTCCTCGAACAGATCCTTCACATCGGCCCACGGCACACTGCAGATGGCGTGCGACTTCGCGTCCTCCAGCCGCAGCAAATGAGCGACCGAAAACGTCCCGCGATCCGAGAGCATTGTGAATCTCGGAATCTTCAGCGTCTTTTCAATCAGCGCCAGTTGCTGACGAATGCCCGTGCGTCCGTTCTGATTGCCGTCGATGGTGTGGCCGAAGAATGGCAGCGGCCCGAGTTCATCAATAAAGGTGACGAGCCCGGCATGGATCATGCGAGTCCCTTTTGGCGCGTCATCGGTGCCTCGACCTTTGGTGATGTGCGCGGGATTCAGGGCGTGATCAATCAGCGTTTCGCCTTCGCCCGTGTCTTCCCGAGCTTCGGCTGCGGCATAGGCTCCGGTGAACAGGATGTGGGTGGGATCATAGTGCAGTCGATTCAGAGGAACTTTGAACACCGCCGCAACGTGCAGAGCCAGCGATGCCAGTATCGAATGCCGCTGCGTAAAGAATGCGTCCAGCGATCGCCCCAGTCGATCATCGTTGAGCTTGTCGGCCGGAATGTTCCACAGTGTGTCGGCACCGGATTGTTCCGCCCACTCCGCCACGTTGGACAATGCGACGGGCGAATACAGCCGCGCCGCCGCGAGCATGCTGAGGATGGCACCATGATCAAACTCAGCCTGCGGATCGGCCGGCAAATGTTGATTGATGATTCCGGCGAGGTTGATTTTCTGAATCATGGGCTCAATCACGGCGAGCGCCCCGAACGTGGCAGTTTCAACATCGGTTTGGCTTCCGTACCATGTCGTCTGATTCATCCCGCGAAATCTGGCGACTCTGGCAGTTTGCGCAAAGACGAATTTCGACTCGTCTCAAGGTTGCGGAAAATAGGTTTAACCGCGTGCCCAGCGGGCGGCGTGAACAGCGTACCGCGGGATGGATTCCCACACGCGGGGCGTTGCCCACGCGGTTAAACAAATGTGCCATCCTCAACTGCGCGGCATAAAAGACTCGGCTCAAGGAGGCGAGCTACGGCTGACGATGTCAACGGAGCGATCAACAATCCTTCAACAATTCACCCGCATTGCATTGCTGATTTTCCTCCTTCTGGCGATCGCGTGGGCTGGCGGCGGACGTTATCTGCTGCAGCGACAATTATGGATGGATGAAGTCCATTCGTGGCTCCTCATTCAGGAACCGGAAACGCAGCGTTCATTGCAGGCACTCGCGGACGGTGTTGATTACAACCCGCCCGCGTATGTCCTGCTGGTTCGACAACTGCGATACCTGCCGGGCGGCATCACAGAATCCTCTCTTCGATGGCTTTCACTGAGTTTGATAGTTCTGGCAATTGTCGGCATCTTTGTCCTTCTGCATCGTCGATTTCCGTTACGTGTGTGCCTGGCAGCCGTCCTGATGATGGCATCCAGTGTGCATTTGATTCACCAGTCGACTGAGATTCGGTTTTATCCTCTCTGGTGCGCCGCATGCGCCTGGCTGTGCGTTGTGCTGGACGGTCATGCGATACAGAAACTGTGGCGGCAGCGATTGAACAACAGCATGGCGGTCGTGCTGGCTGGTGTCATGACAACAACGCACTATTTCGGCATTCTGACGCTTGGTTTGATCTGCGTCGGGGCGATGCTCGTCCCAAACATCACTCGCAGTCGTCGGTGGATGATCGTGCTGGTCGCATTCACAGGCGTCCTGTGCCTCGTAGGCTGTCTGCCGTTTTTGATCGGACAACGGGCTGCTATTACACGAGCCACATGGGTTTCACCGGCGACAGCAGGCGACAGCATCGGTTTTCTCACGGCCAGTTCCTGCTGATCCCGATGTTCGTCTGTGGCGTGGCTTTTGTCCTTTCGTTGGCGGTGGCTAAATCCAAAGAACAACACCCGAACTCGGAGTTGCCAGGAAATGATGTTCTGTTTGCGAGGGGGCCGACTCTCGGTGAACAAGCTCGGCAGCTTGCCCCGTGCCTGTTCCTGACGCTGATGTCGCTCGTGATTGTACTGCTTTCATGGACAGTGCAGCCCGCACTGGTGGCGCGTTACGCGGTGACTGGAGTATTGGGATTCGGTGCCATTTTTGCGATCCTGCTGTCGCTGCTTTATGATCGGCAGGAAGTGGCCATCA